>CANRKV010000019.1 GCA_947631305.1 uncultured Jeotgalicoccus sp. | reverse complement strand
CCACAGTGACCCGAAAAACGCTCCACCGGGTCCTTGTGAAAAATACGGTCACGACAAATACAAAAATCGCGCCTGACTCCCAGGGGGAGAGCAGGTGCGATTTTAAATTTTATATATTATCTCTTGTTAATCTCTTCAAGAAGGATCTGGTTGACCATTTTAGGGTTAGCCTGTCCTTTTGATTTCTTCATAATCTGGCCGACTAAGAAGCCGATTGCACGGTCTTTACCGTTTTTATAGTCTTCTACTGACTGTTCGTTAGCATCGAGTACTTCCGTAACCATGCCTGTCAGCACTGCCGGGTCAGAGATTTGCTCCATACCGAGGTCTTTAGCAACCTGTTTCGCCGTGCCGCCTTTTTCAATCAGTACAGAGAATACTTTCTTCGCCTGCTTGCTTGAAATTGTTCCGTCTTCGATAATATTAATCATGCCTGTTAAATTCTCGGCAGTTAATCCTGTATCTTCAAGTTCAGCGTTATTTTTGTTCAGGTACTCATTTACGCCGCCCATTAACCAGTTTGAAGCCAGTTTAGGGTCTGCTTTATGAGTTTCTACCATATCGCTGAAGAAGTCGGACATTTCTTTTCTCATCGTTAGAATTTCTGCATCGTATACAGGCAGATCATATTCGTTAATGTACTTCTCGCGAAGTTCATCCGGCAATGTCGGAATGCTTGCACGTATGCGTTCTTTCCATTCTTCATCGATGTGGAGGTGCATTAAATCAGGTTCCGGGAAGTAACGGTAATCATCCGCGCCTTCTTTAATACGCATTAATACTGTTTCACCAGTTTTTTCATCGTAGCGTCTTGTTTCCTGCTCGATAATACCGCCTGACAGTAATACCTGCTCCTGACGTTTCACTTCATGCTCAAGGCCTTTTCTTACAAAGTTAAATGAGTTTAAGTTTTTAAGCTCAGTTTTCGTACCGAATTCTTCCTGTCCGACAGGTCTGATTGAAATGTTCGCATCACATCTGAGTGATCCTTCTTCCATCTTCACGTCGGATACGCCTGTATACTGGATAATCGATTTGATTTTTTCCAGATATTTGTACGCTTCTTCAGGTGTTCTGATATCCGGTTCAGAAACGATTTCCACTAAAGCTGTTCCCTGACGGTTTAAATCGACTAATGAATAGTCTTCTTTGTGAGTTGATTTACCGGCATCTTCTTCAAGGTGAAGACGTGTAATTCCGATAGTTTTCTTCTCGCCGTCAATTTCAATATCAAGTGAACCGTGCTCCCCGATTGGTTTATCAAATTGTGAAATTTGATAAGCTTTCGGATTATCCGGGTAGTAATAGTTCTTTCTGTCGAACTTTGTATTCTCAGCAATCTGCATATTCAATGCCATGGCAGCTTTCATACCGTATTCCACTGCTGTTTCGTTAAGAACCGGCAGTGTTCCAGGGTAGCCGAGTTCAACTACAGAAATATTCGTGTTCGGTTCGTGTCCGTAATGCAGAGGGGCATTGGAAAATATTTTTGAATTTGTTTTTAATTCAACGTGAACTTCAAGTCCGATAACCGTTTCAAAATGCATATTACTCTGCCCCCATCGTTAGATTTTTAAGTTCTTCATGCAGGTTGTATACTGTTTCAAACTGATACGCTGCATTGTAAATTTTACGCTCTTCGAAATGGTTCCCAATCAGCTGCATGCCGATAGGTCTGTTGTCTTCAGTCACTCCACACGGAATGCTTAATGAAGGAACACCCACAAGGTTTGCAGGAATTGTTAGAATATCATTCTTATATTCCTTCGTACCTTCGATTTTAACTTCATCGTATCTATGTGCCGGCGTTGTTGTTGTCGGTCCGATAATTAAATCGTAATCCGTTAAAATTCTTTGAACGTCGTCAGATACTAAACGGCGGAGTTTTTGTGCTTTCACGTAATAATCATCGTAGTGACCTGCGCTTAACACGTAAGTTCCAAGTAAAATACGGCGTTTTACTTCATCACCGAATCCTTCACCGCGTGATTTTTTATATAATTCTTCCAGTGTTTTTGCATTTTCAGAACGGTAGCCGTAACGGATACCGTCAAAGCGTGCAAGGTTTGCACTTGCTTCACTTGAAGCGATTAGGTAGTAAGAACTTACTACATACTGAAGATTTGGCATTTCCACTTCTTCAACTATTGCGCCAAGTGATTCAAAGCGTTCTTTCGCTTTTAGTACAGCTTCAGTTACAGAAGCGTCGACATCATCGCCTAAGAATTCTTTAGGCAGTGCAAGTTTCATGCCCTTGATATCTTTTTCGATGCCGCTTAAGAAATCAGTATTCTGGTTTCTCGCACTGGTCATATCGTTGCTGCTGTCTTCGCCCGAAATCAGCTCAAGTACTTTAGCATTGTCACGCACTGTACGTGTCATCGGACCAACCTGATCCAAAGATGATGCGAAAGCAATAAGACCGAAACGCGATACTCTGCCGTAAGTCGGTTTCATACCGACAATTCCGCAGAATGAAGCAGGCTGTCTTACTGAACCGCCGGTATCAGTACCAAGTGCATACGGTACAAAACCAGCTGCTACTGCCGCAGCTGAACCGCCTGATGATCCACCTGGTGAACATTCTAAGTTCCATGGGTTTTTAGTAGTCTGGAAGTAAGAAGTTTCCGACGTTGAACCCATCGCAAACTCATCCATGTTCAGTTTACCCATCAAAATTGAATTCTGGTCTTTAAGTTTAGTCATAACAGTTGCATCATAGACCGGCTTAAAGTTATGCAGCATAAGGCTTGCACAAGTTGTTAAAATATCTTTGGTAACGATATTATCTTTAATTCCGACTGGAATACCGAACAGCTCGCCGTCCATTTTATCTTCATTCTGAAGACGGTCAAGTTCCGCTGCAGTTTCCAATGCCTGTTCTTTAGTTAAAGTAATAAACGACTTAATATTGCCGTCGTATTTTTCGATTCTATCAAAAAGAGCACCTACTACTTCAGAAGGTTTGATCTCTTTACTGTGAATTTTACTGTATAGTTCTTCTACTGTTAATTCATTTATATTCACGATTATTAACCCTCCTTAAATCATTCTAGGTACTTTAAATTGTCCATCTTCTGTGAACTCTGTGTTTCTAAGCGCTTCTTCCTGTGTTACAGGTTCTCCCGCTTCATCTTTACGCAATGAGTCTGCTGTCTCCTGCTGCAGCTGCATCGCATGTGTCATCGGTTCTACACCCGATAAATCCAAGTCATTCAAGCGCTCCGAGTGCGCAACAATACTTTTAATTTTTGTCGATAAATTTCTAAGCTCTTCTTCATCTTTTATTTCTATCTTAGATAATTCAGCCACACGCTGAATTTTCTTTAAATCAAGTTCTTCCATGAATGACCCTCCTTCTATAAATACAACATTTAAAGTTTACCAAAAACCGGGGCACTTTTCCATGTGCTTAAATTATTCAAATATATAAAGATTAGCTTCGCCTTCGCCCTCGCGTGTAATTACACTGTAGACCTGTGCCTTATCTTTGATTTCAACTTCGATATCCGTTCCTGTAAAGTGCTCGTTCACCAGGTCTCTGACGAATTGGGACATCCCGATCATTTCACCGCGGCTGTTATATTCAATCGGTATTTCAACCGTCAGCGTATCAAGTGTACCGTCTATGAACTTCCCTCTGCCGACAGACGTTGTGAAACTGTCAAAATAAGACGATAAATCTCTGTTGAAGTTTTGATATTCACTGTTCGCTTCCTGTGAAATCTCCGCCGCTTCACCGGACGGCAGCAATAAGTTCTGTACGTTCATATCCGTAAATGACTCAATCGTATTTTCACCTGGTGCTACAACCGCCTGTGACACAAAGTTCCCCGGAACAATATCTGTATCACCTGACTGAATAAATATTGCAAAGACGATTTCTTTATCGACATACTGATCGTTCGCACGGATGCGCGTTAAAATCTCAGCTGCCATTTCCTCGCCTTTTTCTTTTACTGTTGCAGGATCAAGTGCACGTTCCTGAGTCTGGCCGTACTCTTCCGTCTGATAATAATGAACACTGTTCATCGCAAGACCGATAGTAATACCGTCAAACGACAGATTGCCGTCTTCACCTTCCGCCATATAATTCTGTTCAAGTATATGAGACAGGTAAAGCGGTGCTTCTTCTGCGATAACTTCCGGATCCGTTTCACCGTTCGTTGACGGGTTCAGCCCGAGATTACTGAAGGCGTCGGAATTAAGCAGCTCTGTTTCATCCATATTCTCAAGCTCTTCACTCGTATACTGGCGGCTTAAATAGCCTCTGACCATTTCTTCGGAAATAATCTGGCCTTCACGGAATATATATTCATTTGTCGGAAAGACGCTCTGACTGATCGTAAACAATCCTTTTTCAAATTCTTCCACGTTATATGAAGAGACTAAATTTGCACTCGACAAACCACGGGCTGGAGACAGTTCATAAGGTACAACAGAACGGTAAAACTCTTCACTGCTTGAAGTAACTGTCTCATCCTGTTCTTCAATCTGTACATTTGAGACTTCATTCTCCAATGATGCATCGTCCATCTGTTCACTGATTTCAGCTTCATTGGCACCATCACAGGCTGCAAGCAGCAGCAAAATTGCGCCTGCGAGTAATATCGATTTAAACTTCATAACTCATTGCCCCAATTTCTCAATAAATTCTCGTTCATTCCATACGGTTATTCCGAGCGTATTCGCTTTTTCCAGCTTGCTGCCGGCATCTTCTCCTGCAACGACAACATCTGTGTTTTTAGACACACTGCCCGTAACTTTACCGCCGTACGACTCAATACTCTGTTTCGCATCATCGCGGGTCATTTCGACCAGCTTGCCGGTTAGGACAAATGTCATTTTGGAAAACACAGTGCCGGATAATTCTTCTTTTTCTTCTGTCAGATTAAGACCTGCTGCTTCGAGCTTATTAACCAGCTCGATAAAATCGTCATTCTGTGTGTATGTCACTATTGAATCTGCAATTTTCTCGCCGATTTCCGGTATTTCCACCAGCTGCTCTTTCGTCGCTTTTAATACTTCCTCCATCGAACCGTACTCTTCTGCAATCAGTCCTGAAGCTTTAGAGCCGAGAAAACGAATGCCGAGTCCGAATAACAATTTACTCAGCGGCATTGTTTTCGACGCTTCAATTGCAGTCAGCAGATTCGTTACTTTTTTATCGCCCATACGTTCGAGTTCAATTAAGTCATCATACTGAAGTTTATATAAATCCGAAACATCAGTAATCAGTTCTGCATCGAACAGCTGGCGCACTACTTTCTCACCGAGCCCGTCGATATTCATCGCACCGCGTGAGACAAAATGAATGATACCTTCCGTCAGCTGTGCCGGGCAAGAAGGATTAATACAGCGGATAGCCACTTCGTCTTCCAGTTTAACTGTCTCATGGCCGCATGACGGACACGTCGTCGGTGCTTCGTATACTCTCTGGTCTGTCCGCTCTTCTTTTAATGATTTAACCACTTCCGGGATAATATCGCCGGCTTTACGAATCACGACTTTGTCTCCGATGCGGATATCCCGCTCTTCAATCAGTTCGTGATTATGCAGCGATGCACGTCCGACTGTCGTTCCTGCAACTTTTACCGGTTCCAGTATCGCCGTCGGCGTAATGACTCCTGTACGGCCAACCGTCAGTTCAATATCCAATATCTCTGTGATCACTTCTTCTGCCGGGAATTTATACGCAATAGCCCAGCGCGGTGACTTCACCGTAAATCCGAGCTCATCCTGCATCCCGAGATCATTCACTTTAATTACGATACCGTCGATTTCATATGCGAGTTCCGAGCGGTGCGTCGTCCAGTAATCAATATATTCAATAACGTCATCAATACTCGTCATTAATTTTCGTTCCTTGTTCGTTTTAAAGCCAAGTTCATCGAGCTTATCAAGAGCGCCGCTCTGACTTACAGCATCGAGTGCTTCCGGTGATGTCACACTGTACAGGAAGACCGATAAATTACGCGCTGCAGCAAGCTTCGGATCCAGCTGTCTTAATGACCCAGCCGCTGCGTTCCGCGGATTCTGGAATTCCTGCTTGTCTTCTTCAATTCTTTTTTTATTCAGATTCATAAACGAACTTTTCGGCATATAAGCCTCGCCGCGTACTTCGAAAGTTAAATCCGAGTCCACCGTCAGCGGAATTGCATGAATCGTCCGCAGATTCTCGGTAATATTTTCACCGACAGTACCGTCACCGCGGGTTGCCCCGCGTATAAAACGGCCATTTTCGTAAGTCAGCGACACCGCAAGACCATCGATTTTCAGTTCACACATATATGTAACATCGCCGGTATTCTGTCTGACACGCTGATCAAACGCTCTTAAATCTTCTTCGTTGAACGCGTTGCCGAGACTCAGCATCGGCGAGCTGTGCGTGATTTTCTCGAAATTACTCAGAATCTCACCGCCGACTCTTACTGTCGGCGACGTATCTGTTTTATATTCCGGATGCTCACTTTCCAGTTCAATCAGTTCACGGAGCAGCTGATCGTATTCCGTATCGGGAATCGACGGGTTATCTTCGACATGATACTCGTGATTGTAGCGTGTCAGCAGCGTTTGTAATTCATGAATTCTTTCTTTCATTTATATTCAGTCCTTTTTTTCAAGCGGTGCATAGTTTGCAAGCAGTCTTTTCGGTCCCGCAGTTTTAAAAATAATATCGAGCTCCGTATTGTCTCCCTCGCCTTTAACCTGCGAGATAATGCCTTCTCCAAACGCTTTATGCGAAACTTTATCGCCGACATTAAAATTAGTACCTGTGTTCTTATTAATAATACGCGAGCGTTTTTTCGGTCCGCGTGAGAAAGATGAGCCGGTACCTGCACTCATACTGCTTTCCGGCGTACGGCCAATACTGCCTGAAGATTCCAGCAGCTCTTCCGGAATTTCACTCAGGAAACGGCTCTGCATATTTGATTCAGTTTTACCGTAAAGCATGCGGGACTCCGCACGCGATAATATTAAATGTTCCATTGCACGGGTCACTGCCACGTACATCAGACGTCTTTCCTCTTCCAGCTCCTGATCATCAAACTGCACACGGCGGGACGGGAATATTCCCTCTTCCAGACCAACGACAAAGATTACTTTAAATTCAAGGCCTTTCGACGCATGCATCGTCATCATCGTGACACCTGTGACATCGTCTTTTCCGTCCTGATCTGAGATGAGTGCCATATCACTCAGGAAATTAAATAAATTATCATCTGAAATCGGGAAATCATTATCGAATTCTTTCGTTACTGTTTTAAATTCCTCAAGGTTCTCAAGACGGCTCCGTGCTTCCAAGGTTTTATCAGAACTCAGCATGTCGTGATAGCCGGTATCCTGAAGCACTTCGTCAACAAGATCCGTCATCGTCATATACTTCGACTTTTCTTTTAAATTATCCAGCACAGCAAGCAGTGTCATTAACTTAGTCACTGTCTTCGCCGGAATTCCTAAAAAGTCCGAGTCGCGGATTGCATCGTAGATGCTCGAGTTCAGCTGCTCTGCGTGAGCGCGCAGCTTATCGATTGTTTTCTCACCGATTCCTCTTTTCGGCACGTTGATAATACGCTGGAAACTGATGTCATCAGACGGGTTCTGAATAACTTTTAAATAGCTCATCAGATCTTTAATTTCCATTCTGCTGTAGAACTTCGTTCCACCGACCATTTTATACGGGATACTGGATTTAACAAATGCGTCCTCAACTGCACGGGACTGTGCGTTCGCACGGTAAAGCACCGCCATCTCGCCGTATGAATAATCAGCACTGAGTTCCTGAATTTTCTCAACGACGCGGTGACCCTCTTCACGTTCACTGAACGACACATTAACTTCTATTTTAACGCCGTCACCTTTATTACTGCGCAGATTTTTTGGTTTGCGTTCTGTATTGTTATCGATAACCGCGTTCGCCGCGTCCAGTATTGTCTTCGTCGAACGGTAGTTTTCTTCAAGCTTAATTACTTTCGCTTCCGGATAATCCTCTTCGAAATTCAGTATATTCTGGATGTCCGCACCGCGGAATTTATAAATCGACTGATCCGAGTCACCCACAACACAAATGTTCCGGTACTTTGCAGCAAGCATCTGTACGAGCTTATACTGTGCGTGGTTAGTATCCTGATACTCATCCACATGAACATACTGGAATCTTGTCTGGTAGTAATTAAGCACGTCCGGCTTCTTGTCGAACAATTCAATTGCCAGCATGATTAAGTCATCAAAATCCAGTGAACTGTTGCGGTAGAGAATTTCCTGGTAATCTTTATAGATTTCACTGTAAAGCTCGTCCTGAAAACCGCCCGCTTCAGCGACAGCCTGTTCCGGTTTAATAAGCTGGTTTTTATAATTTGAAATAACCGACAGAATACTTCTCGGATTATGCTGTTTCGTATCCAGATTACGTGTTTTTAAAATATCCCTGACGACCGACTGCTGATCGAGCGGATCTAAAATAGAAAAACTCGTATCGTAGCCTAAATAGCTGATATCGCGTCTTAAAATACGGACACACATTGCGTGGAATGTTGAAATCCACATTTTAGATGCATCCTCCGCGATTAATCTGTCGACACGGTCGCGCATTTCACGCGCTGCTTTATTCGTAAAAGTAATTGCCAGTATGTTGTATGAAGGCACCTGTTTTTCATCCAGCAGGTACGCCACTCTATGCGTAAGCACACGTGTTTTACCACTTCCTGCCCCTGCCATAATTAACAGCGGGCCGTCCGTCGTTTTAATCGCTTCCAGTTGTTCTTTATTCATCGTAGATAAATCCATTATAAAAACTCCAATTTATTAAATGATAGTTTCTAATGCTTTTTCAGCATCGTCATAAATAATATTGCCGACAACCATTATATCGCTGACACTGTCCATCTCTTTGGCAGTGTTTTTCGATACAATGCCGCCGCCGTAAACGATGCGTGCATGTTCTGCAGCTTCGTAAGCTTCTTTCACAAGCTCCCGGTCGCCGAAAGCACCGCTGTACTCTATATATATGTAATCCATTTTGTATAATTTATCGAGCATGTGAATCATTGCGATGAACTCCTCATCGCATACAGCATGACAGTTCGCATGTTTAAACGCCTTGCATTCCTGATTCATTATAATATAAGGCAGCAGGGAAATACTTTCGTAATCGATAAAATCATGATATTCCATCAAAGCTTCAACGAGCATTCCATGTGTAAAATTAACATCATTCGTGTTAATTACTGTCGGAACAAAATAATGATCAAAACCCGGTACCGCTGCATCGGGGTGAGATATTTCAAGTGCTGCCTCAACGTCAAACTCCCTGATACGGCTGAGCAGACCGTAGACATTTTTCTCAGTTACATTATCTGTACCGCTGACCAATATTAAATCCGTACCGGATTCTACAATTTTCTGAAGCGTACTGTCGTCGATTTCTTTAGCCGGATCCAGTTTAAATATATGCTTTGCCTGTCGCGTCATGAGACCATATCCTTTATAAAATTCATATGATGATTATATCATTTTTACATCCCAAAAAACATTAAACGAGGAGGAGTGAGGCATAAATGTTTACAGAATAAATAACCCGGCCACCAGCTTTCCAGAGGAATCTTGCGACCGGGTTAATTACTATACATTTTTAAATCAGTTCAAAGTATTCTTCAAGCGTCAAGCCGCTTTCGTATATAGCCGGCGCCTTATCCCCGACATATCTTAAATGCCACGGTTCGTACATATAACCGGTAATGTCTTCCTTGCCCTTCATGTAACGAATAATAAATCCGTATTCATGTGCAACATCTTTCAGCCACTGGAATTCAGGAGTGTATTCGAACGATGTCTGCAGCAGTACTGCACTGTCATAAGAACCAACGTCTATCGCCAGCCCCGTCTGATGTTCGGAATGACCGGGCTCCGCGCTGTATCTGTCAGCTGCTTCCTTGCCGTCCCGGGCCACATAGTTGTTATACAGTCCCGCCTGGTAGTCATAGCTTCTGAAGCCGCTCACCAGTTCAAAATTTAATCCCTGCTCCGCACCATCTTCAAACAATGAAGTATATGCTTCGATAACTTCAGGCTGCATTTCCGGATTATAATCTGCAGGCAGCGGTATTTCTTTATTCACAATCAGTACACCGTCTGCATATGTAATACCATCGATGACTTCAACATTCACCGGGACGTCCAGATTACTGAACGTCAGCGGTTCATAGCTTTTCGTAAAACCGGCAGCTTCTGTTTCTTCCGGTGATTCACTGCTGCACGCCGTAAGAACAGATGCGGCGAGTGCTGCGATAATCAGTTTTGATGCTTTCATTATTCCAGCCCTGCACGTTTAAATATAGTATCTACGCGGCTCAGGTGATGATCCTCGTTAAAGCACTCATCAAGTTCCTCTGTTGTCAGAACTTCCTGGATACGTGCATCTTTTCCTGCAAGTTCACGTAACGGCACTTTTGTTTCCCAAGACTCCATCGCTTTCGGCTGAACTAAATCGTAAGCTTCTTCACGTGACAGCCCTTTATCGATTAATGTCAGCATCACCTGCTGAGAGTATACAAGACCGAAAGTTTTGTCGATATTCGCCTTCATATTTTCAGGGAATACCGTCAGATTTTTCATGATTCTGCCGAAACGGTTTAACATGTAATTCAGTGCAATCGTCACGTCAGGCAGCATAATTCTCTCTGCAGATGAATGTGAAATATCACGTTCATGCCATAACGGAACGTTTTCGTACGCTGTTGATACGTAACCGCGGATCACACGTGCGAGTCCTGTTACGTTCTCACTGCCGATCGGATTACGTTTGTGCGGCATTGCGCTTGAGCCCTTCTGGCCTTTAGCAAATGCTTCTTCCACTTCACGCGTTTCTGTTTTTTGCAGATGTCTGATTTCCACTGCAAATTTCTCAACAGATGTTGCAATCAGTGCAAGCACTGCAACATAGTGAGCATGACGGTCACGCTGCAGTGTCTGTGTCGAAACAGGTGCAGGAGTCAGACCAAGATGTTTACAAACGTATTCTTCAACTTCCGGCGGAATGTTGGCAAATGTACCGACTGCCCCGCTCATTTTACCCACTTCAATTTCTTCACGGACATCTTTAAAACGCTTCAGGTTACGCGTCATTTCCTGGTGCCATAACGCCATTTTAATACCGAATGATGTCGGCTCAGCATGAACACCATGTGTACGCCCCATCATCAGTGTATGTTTATGTTCACGCGCTTTATCAGCTAAAATTTCGATAAAGTTATTAAGGTCCTGTTCAATAATTTCGTTCGCCTGTTTCAATATGTAGCTCTGTGCAGTATCCACAACGTCTGTTGACGTCAGGCCGTAGTGAACCCATTTCTTTTCTTCACCTAAAGTTTCTGAAATCTGGCGGGTAAATGCAACCACATCGTGGCGCGTTTCCGCTTCAATTTCTTTAATACGGTCTACATCAATGCGCGCATTCGGACGAATATTTTTAACTTCCTCTTTAGGTATTACACCAAGTTCCGCCCATGCTTCCGATGCGAGAATTTCAACTTCCAGCCACGCATCAAATCTGTTTTCCTCTGTCCAAATCTTTGTCATTTCTTCTCTTGAATATCTGCTGATCATTTTGGCTCATCCTCATTCATTAATTTGCCTTCAAACATAATTTCCTGATGCGATACAGTAATCTCACCGTTTTCTTCTTTAAAAACAGGCTGCTCAAATCTTCTTACCGGCTGATAGCCTTCGGCTTTCATCGCTGCCAGTACATCTGACAGCGCTTGGCCTTCTTCTACTTTAAATTTCTTTTTTTTCGGTTTTTTGTGCTGTGCCATCAATGTCACCCTGCTCCTGTGCTTCGTATACTTCTTCAAGCACTTCTTCAACGTTTTCCGGTTCGTAATTGCTCATTTTACGTCTGCTGAGCCCTTTCGTCCAGAAACCGCCGTGAATATTTTTCGGTTCGTGAGAAATGATAAACGCTCTGTCATCAAGTTCTTTTATCGTCTCGATCAGTTTACGCTCATATTTTCTCGGTGTTAAGATCTGCATCACCGTACGCTGTCCGTCACGCCCGTACTGATGTCCGTGCGTTACACCGTAACCTAAATTGCGCAGGTCATTCGGCAGGTCGATATCTTTTTTCGCTGTCGTTACATTAACTACAGTGTAGCCGAGTGCCAGCTTTTCTTCTATTTTTGTTCCGACTAATATCCCGACTCCAAAACCGAGCGCATAAGCGACGATATTTAATGGTTTGTCCAGATTGTCTAAAACCAGACCGAGCCCGATAACGTAAACAAATGTTTCTAAAATACTGAAGGCAGCCGCGACAAAGCGGTATCCTTTTAATGTCATTATTGTCCGCATGGTTAAGAATGTAACGTAGATAATATTAATAACAAATATAACTAATATCATCAGCATCGGACTGTCTGAAATTGCTTGAAGCATAATTTAATCCTGCCTTCTTTCTCTAATTAAACTGGTAAATTGTAGCGATTATAAGGTAAATCGCGTTTGTGCTGTGACTGGTAATATAAAGTTTTGATTCTGTTGTATGCTTCATCCGGAACTGACTTTCCTTCTAAAAAGTCATCGATATGCTCATAAGTCACACCGAGTGCTTCTTCATCACTTAACAGCGGTTTATCGTCTTCCAGGTCAGCCGTCGGGATTTTTTCATACAGATGAGCTGACGCTCCGAGATACTTCATAATTTCTCGTCCCTGGCGTTTATTCAATCCTGTCAGCGGCGCAAGGTCTGCCGCTCCGTCACCGTGTTTCGTATAAAAACCGGTCAGTGCTTCAGCCGCATGATCTGTACCGAGGACAACCCCGCCGGTATGCGCAGCGATAGCGTACTGGACTTTCATGCGTTCGCGCGCTTTTTCATTGCCTTCGACAAAGTCGCTTAGCTCATAGCCGCTGTCGGCAAGCGCCTTAACGCCGGCATCGACTGCCGATTTAATATTGACTGTCGTTTCAACGCTCGGGCCGATAAATTCCATTGCATCACGCGCATCGTCTTCGTCGCGCTGTTCTCCGTAAGGCAGGCGCACGCCGTAAAATTTAATGCTGTGCCCTTCCTCGTTCAGCTCATCGACAGCAAGCTGTGCAATTTTACCGAGCAGCGTCGAGTCCTGTCCGCCTGAAATACCAAGGACAAAGCTTTTAATAAAATTATATTTTTTAACGTAGTCTTTTAAAAAATCGATAATTTCACGCGTTTCTGATTCCGGATTTATTTCCGGTTTTACGTGCAGTTCATCTACTATATGCTGTTGCACTTTATCCATATAAAATCACTCCAATATATTATTTGAAAGTTCTTCTATGAGATCGTTTTTGACATTCCATAATTCAGTCGATAAATCCACCGGATATTCCTGCGGGTTTAAGAAACGTTTCGTTTCTTCCCAAATTGTATCGAGACTCTGCCGGCAGTTTTGCTGCATCTCATCGACTGACGGCGAACTGTAAACAACTTTCCCGTCGATGAATACATCATGAAGCAGCTCAACAGGCTCAAATGATTTAACCAATTTCCGTTTCACCGTATGCACCGGATGGAACATTAGGAGCGGTTTGTCAGTATCGATAACTTCATCATGAAGTGCAATATAATCTCCCTCCGACATTCCTGTTTCCTTATTGATGATACGGTAAACTTTCTTCTTGCCTGGTGTCGTCGTTTTTTCAACATTCCCGGAAATTTTCATGCGGTTCTGCCATTTGCCTGTTTCATCCTGAATCGCAGCAAGTTTGTAGACCGCACCGAGTGCCGGGTTGTCATACGCTGTAATCAGTTTCGTACCGATCCCCCAGCCGTCGACTTTGGCGCCCTGTGACATTAACGATAATATCGTCACTTCATCGAGATCGTTCGAGACGATAATCTGTGTATCTTTATATCCGGCATCATCGAGCATCTTACGGGCCTGCTTCGTTAAATATGCAATATCACCTGAGTCTATTCTGATACCTTTAAATTTAATTTTATCGCCGAATTCATCTGCTACTTTAATCGCAGTCGGAATACCTGATTTTAATGTGTCGAATGTGTCGACTAAAAATACGCAGTCCGAGTGCGTTTCAGCGTATGCTTTAAAAGCGTCATAGTCGTTGCCGTATGCCTGCACCATTGCGTGGGCATGCGTCCCGCTCGGTTTTAAGCCGAACAATTTCGCCGCTCTGACGTTGCTCGTGCCGTCGAAACCGCCGATTACTGCAGCGCGTGCGCCCCATAAAGCTGCATCGAATTCGTGTGCGCGGCGCGTACCGAATTCCATTAAGTTGTCGTTAGGCACCAATTGTCTGATACGGCTCGCTTTCGTTGCGATGAGCGTCTGGAAGTTCACGATATTCAGCAGCGCCGTTTCAATCAGCTGTGCTTCAGCGAGCGTCGCTTCAACCTGGACAAGCGGCTCATTATTAAATACTGTTTCCCCTTCAGCCATTGAACGGAGTGTTCCCGTAAAACGAACTGTTTTTAAGTAATTTAAAAAGTCATCACTGTAGCCGAGCGTGCTTAGATATTCGATATCAGTATTTGAGAAATGCAGTTTCTCCAAATAATCGATAATATGCGTTAACCCTGCAAAAACAGCATAGCCGTTTTCAAAAGGCATTTTTCTAAAATATAAATCAAAAATTGTCTGACGTTCATGTATACCTTGTTCGTAGTAAGTTTTTGCCATGTTGATCTGATATAAATCCGTGTGCAGCATGAAGCTGTCATCCTTATACTGGTACATACATCCATCTCCTGTGCATTAACAATTTATTTGCTTTAATTTTATCATATAAACTTATTGTATGAACGATTTGAATACACTATTATCCGGTGATTTTAAAAACTAAGATATAGATAGATAAAAGCAGTAATGTTAAAATGTAATCATATATAATTTTAGTACAAAGAAAAAGGAGACAGACAGTAATGACACAAAAAATATTCGGTCACCAAAATCCTGATACAGATACAGTCACATCAGCACTTGTAGCTGCTGATATTGAAACGCAGCTCGGCAATGATGCAACACCATACCGCTTAGGTGAAATAAGCAATGAAACTGCATACGCTCTTGAACACTTCGGTGTAGAGGCACCTGCTTTACTAAATGAAGTCGGCGCCGGCGACGAAGTTATTTTAGTCGATCACAATGAAAAACAGCAATCCGCTCCCGGCATTGAAAATGCGACAGTGACGAAAGTATTCGATCACCACAGAATCGCAAACTTTGAAACAGAAGGCCCGCTCTACTACCGTGCTGAACCAGTTGGCTGTACAGCGACAATCCTGAACAAAGTATACAAAGAAAATAACTTAACAATCTCAAAAGAATCTGCAGGACTTATGCTCTCTGCGATTATTTCTGACACTTTATTATTCAAATCTCCGACAACGACAGAAGAAGACATCGACGCAGCAGCAGAACTTAAAGACATTGCAGGCGTTGACTTAGAAGCGTACGGCCTTGAAATGCTGAAAGCAGGCGCATCAACTTCTGATAAAACAGCTGCCCAGTTAATTACAGGCGATGCTAAAACATTCGACATCGGCGAGAAAAGTGTGCGAATCGCACAAGTTAACGTCGTTGACGTAGACGAAGTATTCGCACGCCGCGAAGAAATCGAAATCGCGATTAACGATGAAATCGAAAAAGACGGCTACGACCTGTTCACACTGATTGTGACAGACATTTTGAACTCCAACTCTAAAGTACTTGCTTTAGGACCTGAATTCTCATCAGTGGAACGCGCATTCGACGTTGCACTCGATCAGAACACAGCAATCCTGGAAGG
>CANRKV010000018.1 GCA_947631305.1 uncultured Jeotgalicoccus sp. | reverse complement strand
GGTTCAGCACCGATGGCTGATTATTCATTCACTGAACACAATGCTGAATCAATCATCAGTCCTGTGGAAGTGACAGAAAGTGAAATTACAGATATGAATAACTACGGCCAGAGCTTTGCTCCGTTTATTATCGCTGTCAGTTTATTTGTCGGAGCCGTCGCATTCAGTGTAATATTCCCAATTAACCGGAGCTCTGAAAACTATTCGAGCGCACTTGCTATGTCAGTAAGTAAACTGATTATCATCTCAGCACAGGCATTAATATCAACTGCTGTTGTTGCGGCAGTTATACAATTTATGTTCGACTTCCCGATAGAACAGCCGCTTAAATTTTACGGCATAATGATTCTGTGGGCATTCGCCTCACTGCTGCTCGTCTCGCTGCTGGTGTCGCTGTTAGGAAATATCGGTAAATTCATCACGATTATTTTCTTAATTATTCAGCTCTCGGCAAGTGCAGGAACGTTCCCGATTGAAACTGCCGGTACTATATACCAGGCCGTTCATCCTATTTTGCCGATGAGTTATGTCATTGCTGCAATGCGTGAATCGATATTCAGTTTTGAAGGCAGTTTATCGTACAGTGATGCACTTATTTACACCATTGCGATTACGGTCGGCAGCGTAATAATACTGCAGCTGATAAATTTCCTGAAATTCAAGTTTACTTCATTCGAAAACCTGATCAGAAAACTGAGCAGAATCCAGTATTAATTAAAGAAGAGACTGGGACATAAATATCTCCAGAATAAAATAATCCGTCCGTTAGACTCCTTGGGGAATAACGGACGGATTTTATCTATATTTCATAAAACATATTACCTTCTCTGGACTTTTGTCTCAGTCTCTTTTTTAATATCAATTTACAATAAATCTTCTTCATCTTCCTCTGTCCGGTCTTCCACCGGATAATCGAGCTCTCGCAATCGATTAACAAACTGTTCATGGTTCAGATAAATATGATTCAGTTCTTTTAGTATTTCTTCACCGTTATAAAAACGGATTACCGTTTGAATATCACGTTCAATTGTAATATTCGTAATATCTTTTTTAGGCAGTACTGTCTGCCCCCGGCGAAATTTAATAATCATACCCGACGGTGCAATATGCAGCTCGTAATATTTATCGCCTTTATCGGATTTAAATATAAAGCCCACTATAATCCCAATCAAAATGAGACCGGCCACAATATACGCCCGGTTAAATGCACTTTCCTCAATATTATTAAATGTCATATAAGACATGTCAAAAATGATAAATATTAAGTATGCGCCCATCACAACGAGGCCGAACAGTTTTGCGTTAAATCCTTTCGGGTCGTAGTTTTTAGGCACATCTTTTCTTTCCAAATATATTACGCGGCCGTCAGCCATCAAAACACCTCTTCTTCATCTTTGTTCAGCGCCAGAATTTTACAGCATCTTTCTTATCTTCTATATTATATTCGATAATCTCTTTCAGAAGTCCGTAATCCACTTCATCGCTGTATTTAATTTTATACGTCATCTTTTCATGTGTATATCCTGCTTTTATAATTTTATCACTGAATACTTTAATTCCTTTTGATTCAGGATTAATTGAAAAATGTTTCTTCGCAGGTTTTACACCGATGATAAAGGTTCCGTGATGAGAATATAAAGGTGTGCTCCATTTTACTTCATGCTGCAGCTCCGGAAATTCTTCTTCAATCCATTTATATACCTGCCTGACTTTTGTTCTGTCCGTTTGGTCTTCAATTTTTTCAAGATAAGGTTTAAATAAGTCAGTCGTCATTTTCATCCGTCCTTTTTATTTAATATACCCGATTGAAGAAGAGAAAACGCGTTCCCGGTTTATTCTGTCACTTTATCCAGCACTTCAAGGTTTCTTGTCATCAGAGAAATATAATCTTCCCCATTCGCAATATCTTCCTCTGTCCGCACTTCCATATTATGAATGTATTCCGCTTCAGCATCGATTTCTTCCTGAATCACTTCAGACACTCTGCCGGAACTGTTTTGTTCGAACAGTACATACTGCAAATTGTTTTCTTTGGCAGTCTTCATTAATTCCGACAGCTGCTGCTGCGACGGTTCTTCACTCATTGAATATCCCGACACGGGGATTTGCTCGACTCCGTAACGTTCCCAGTACCCAAATGCTGCGTGCGGCACTATAATTTCAGCATTCTGTTTATCCGATAAAACTTCGCTGAATCTTCCGTCCAGAGCTGTCAGCTCTTTTATAATCTGCTCATAATTTTCATTATAAAGTACTGCTTCTTCTTCATTCATTTTTATCAGTTCGTCTTTTATTATTTCAGCCACTTCTATCATTTTTAACGGATCAATCCATATATGGGGATCAAATGAATCGTGATTATCAATTTTTATATCTATGATATCTTCCATAATCACTTCATCATTTTCAATAATTGACGCACGTACAGAGAAACTGCTTTTACCGGCGGGCATGCTGAATTCTGCACCGCTGCCGGCAGCTTCAAATTTGCCGTCTCTGTTTGTTACCGCCCATTCTATGTTATCTCCTGATTCAGAAGGGCTCAGCATAACCGTATCTCCTGTATGATAATGTTCTTTCGCACCTTCTATAAAATCGTCAGCCGCTTCACTTTCCCGGCTCACATACGCATCCGGTGCTCCCTCAAACAGTTCACTGTGATCTCCTATTTTAATCAGTGATACTTCCTGGTTGCCAAGTGCATCTGCAATATTATCCGAGAATGCTTCCATTCCTTCACCTACATACACCAGTCCGTCACCGCCTGCATATTTTGTCATCTCCATCGATGTCGGTTCATAACTGTGACCGTCAGCGCCAGGCGGCAGTATCGATTCCGTTTCAACAGTATCTCCGCCAATTTCAGTCAGTAGATATTCCAGCGGATATACCGTCGTATAAAATTTTAACTTACCCCCGCTGTCATCATCAGCACCGCATGCTGTTAATAAAATTACTGCCGTAAATGCAGCCAGCCATTTTAAAACTTTCATATTAATCCTCCTCTTAATGCTGCAGCATATCTTTTTTAATGTCTTCGATTGTTAAATCTGAAGGATAATATGTCGGCCAATGCTCAACTTCATTTAACAGTGCTTCTTTATCA
Source organism: uncultured Jeotgalicoccus sp. (assembly GCA_947631305.1). GTDB lineage: Bacteria > Bacillota > Bacilli > Staphylococcales > Salinicoccaceae > Jeotgalicoccus. The sequence goes on along the minus strand of CANRKV010000018.1, from coordinate 13,283 downwards.
TCACCCCAGTAAAGGTGATAATGTCCTGATTTCTCAGGTGCAATAATATGGTCGCTGAATTGAATGTACTGAGGTGCTTTTTCGTCTCCTGTCTTTTTCTCAAAGATAAATCGGACGCCTCTGTTCCCTGCTTCGTATTCCAGCACTTCATAGCCGTCGTAATCGTACTGCCCTGAATACTCCGCATTTTCTTCAATGAACGTAAATTTACCATCGTCCGTAATTTTAATATCATTAACATCGGTTATGTAACCTTCACGATAGTACTCCTTATATTCTTCAGCCGTCATCTCACCGTTTTCTGCTTTATGTTCAAATACTTCATCCAGCTCACCTGATTCAAGGTACGGGTAGACTGACTGCCACTCACCTGACCAGTCACTGATATTACGGTCAGCTACCTGCTCATCGTCAAAATATCCGTTATAAATATCGCCGGTATGATCATCCACCATTATTTCCACCGGTTTACTTTCAGCCGCAATATTGTGCCCGCTGTCGTACAATACCGCTTTTATGTACTGGCCATCTTTCGCTTCAGCCGATAAAGTATCCTCATACTCTTTGTCAATCGCGGTCCACTCTTCACTATCTTCACTCGTATACCAGTGCCAGTGCCCGTCACTTTCCACCTCCGAAGAAACTGTCAGCTCTACTATATCTCCCGAATGATAATGTTCTGATAATCCTTCGATTACTGCACTGCTTGCTTCTCCATGGTCATGTGATTCAGACGCATGATTCTCATGATTATGTGTCTCATGAATCTCTTCTTCCGCTTCAGTCTGTTCTGTTCCCTCGTTCTGACACGCTGCCAGTAATCCTGTTAAACAAATAACAATTAAACCTTTAAACAATTTCATTTCCATAGTTCCCTCCAGTTAAATCGTAATAATTCCTATTCGTAATTGTTACGATTTAAATAATAGCACTGTATTATTAAAAATGTAAACTGTTTTTTTACAAAATAAAAAACCTTCCTGATTTCTCAGGAAAGTTTCACTTAGGAATTACTGTTCATTTTTATTATTAAATCACGGCTACATCCAGTCTTTATATTTGAAAAAGCCAATCATTCCTATACTTATTACGAGCATGAAACCCAATGTAACAAAGTATGCCGGTCCCCAGCCGAGTTCCGGCATATTCTCGAAGTTCATGCCGTATATACCTGTAATCAAAGTCAGCGGCAGGAAGATTGCTGAAATAATCGTGAGTACGTTAATAATTTTATTCATGCGGTAAGTATTATAAGAAATATAATTGTCTTTCATCTCATCTATCATTTCTTCCGAGAATTGAATAATCAGCTTCTGCCTGTCTATTTTAGAGTCTACTTTATTTAGAATATCTTCACTTCGGCTGCTGCTTAATACTCCGTCCTGTTCTTTAAACTTTTCAACAAGTTCTTCCATCGGAACAATAACCCGCTTCACACGGAATACTTTTTTCCTTATATCGAACATTTTATCAGAGATATCCGTACCTTTTTTCTCATCTCCATGTGTTTCTTCAAATGATATGACATCATCTTCAATTCCGTGCACGATATCGAAATACTGATCCACTGTCGCGTGCAGTATATGCAGTGCAACGTCGATTTCCAAGTCTTCATATTTATTTTTTATAATTTTAGCGATATCGATAAAATTATCAAGGACCCCGTCATGATAAGTAATGACAATATCCTGCATCACACATATATTAATTGCATGTGCTTCCAGCGTCTCCTGATCAATCACGTGACATATTAACAGCTGATAATCCTCAAAATTATAATACTGCGGGCGGTATCTTTTCGTAGTTTCATCTTCGAATTTATCGTCGCTGAAATTAAAATCTGACATCAGTTCTTCTTTATCTTCAAAATCATTATAGTCATACCATGTAAACGTGGCATCTTTCGGAACGTCACTGCTGCCTTCTGCAGTTAATATCTGATTATTTTTCGATATGTACTGAATTTCAAGACTCATCTGCTCACCCCCTACATATTCATACCCCAATCCCGGCACATAAAGCAAAAGAGCAGTGAAATCCTCTGATTTCACTGCTCTTTAAATATTATATTATTTTGTCTCTTCTTCAAAGATTGTATCTTTTTTGAATCTGGAGCCTTTGAACATTGTCTTACTGATAATTGGATATACGATACCTGCAACGACAAATCCGATTATCCATGCCAGATCAACGAATGTGAATGCTGCTGCTGCACCGATACCAAGTGCCAGTAACGCTGCGTAGTTCACGCCGTCAAAGTTACCGCCTTTTTTGTACAATTCTTTAATATCGATTTGCTGTTTTCTCATAAGGTAGTATTCAACAATGAGAATCGCAATTAATGGTCCTAAGAATGCTGAGTAAACCTGAACGAAAGTATCAAGTCCTTTTGCATTGTCATCCTGTACTAGTAACCATGGGAATGAGCCCATTGCAAGAATTCCTGTAATTGTTACTGAAACTTTGTAGTTCAGTTTAGTAAACAGCTGAATAACATAAGTCGGTGTAACAATGTTCGCTACCATGTTTACTGCGATTGCACCAAACACGATAAATACAGAGATGAATAACTGCATGTATACGTTATCGAATAATGCCGGAAGTCCAAGTGCAGGGTTTGTATAGCCTGTCGCACTTGCAAGCATTGCACCAACAACGATTACTGAACCGTAAGCTACGATAATCGGCAGGAAGTAAAGCATTCCTCTTTTGCCGTCACTGTAACCTGTTTTCAGTTCACGTGAGTAGTCTGATGCACTTAAGAAAATTGCTGCGTAGTTACCAAGGAACACCATGATGTATGCGAAGAACGGAATTCCCCACGTACCTTCAGTGTTAACCCATGTATCAGCAATTGCTGCGCTGTGGTCTTTAATAAGTATTACAAAAACTGTTATAACAATACCCATCAGAACAACAGATGCTACTGATTCAACCGCTTTAATACTCTTGAATCCTTTCATAGAAAGGAGAATCTGTACGACTAATAGAATAATAAAGCCAAGGAATACATTATCAAGCGCTCCGCCTGAAAGTATTTTGAACACTTCATTTAACGCGGTACCACCGATCCAGCTTTGAATACCGTACCAGATGACGGCCGGCACTGCACGAAGCAGTGAAGAAAGAAGTGTACCTTTCTCACCAAACGATGCTTTTAGATGTGCTACATACGGAATACCGTATTTGTATCCGGCTCTGTCGTTTAATGCGAAAAGGATTGAGACAATCCCGATTGAGATTAACGCCGCTGCAATTGTCTGCCAAATGTTTAAGATGGCCATACCCGCAACTACAACACTCGCACCGAGTGTCATATTACCCATGTTTACACCGTCACCGACCCACAGTGACATGTACCCGGCTGCACCGAGCGTTCTGTCTTCCGGTCCGTTCGGTTTAAGAGAATCCGTCTGAGCTGCTGCGTCCAGGTTCTCTCCGGAAAGATTATTGTTTTCTTCTGACATATTTACACCTCTATTATATTTTATATTTCATATACTTTGTTATCAGTGTCTTACACTATTATTTATTATATATGCCTAACCATCAGATGTCTTTATCCAATGTAGATAATTTTTGCACGGTTTATCTATTTAATTATCTATATAATTCATTATTACTCCTTTCTCATTATTTCCAGTATCTTCAGTCCGACCTGGACTGACAGCATTTCATTCGCGTCATCATAGTCCATCTGGGTAATTTCCTTAATCTTATCAAGGCGGTATGAGACTGTTTTATAATGCACGTACAATCTGTCTGCCGAACGTGATACATTTTGCTGGCATTGCAGATACATTTCCAATGTTTCAATTAACTGTTCCCTGTTTGACTTATTATAATCAAGCAGCCGCTGCAGGCTTTGCGGAATGAATTCTTTCAGTCTGTTATTATCGTGCTTGAACTGATACAGCAGACGATAAATGCCAAGCTCTTCAAAACTGAGAACCGGATTATGCTGATAGGACAATTCATTTACATCGAGTACTTCCTGGGCTTCTTTATGACTCCGCGGCAAATCGTGCACTGTATCTGCTATCGTTCCTATACCTGTATACACTCTCGCATCGCTGACGGCACTTTCAAATTTATTAATGATATAGCCGAGTGACCGCTTGATGCTGTCCATTTCTTTTTTCTTATTGCTCTGCCCGGAATGGACAGGCCAAATGACGATTACCTGATTAAACCGTTCACGCACAATGGCACTTTTTAAATAATAATCGATATTATTAATTAAAATATTGTAATACCGTTCCCTCGAGACACTGGTTACTTTTTTACTATTAAACTTCAGCGTAAATACAACGACTGCAGAACGGCTGTTTAAATCAAACTTAAGATTCTCCGCACGTTCGGCAATATCATCTTCGTCCTTAATATCTCCTGACAGCAGATCATCGATAATTTCGTTTTTATATTTCTTTTCCACTTCGGAAATCGCAATTTTTTTTGCGAGGTTTAAAGATAAAGCTGTCGCTGCATTTTCAATAGCGATAAAATCAAAATCACTGAAACCTGAATGTATTGCACTGATAACGAGCATGACTCTCGTCTGGTTCACTGTCGTTATCGGAATCATAATCTGTTCACATTCGCGGTCCTGCAGTTTCGGATAGATAACGAATCTGCGGTAAATCGGGAAAATCGTATTTTTAATATTTTCTTCCACTTGGAACTTATCCGATTCGTAAAACAGTTCGACTTCATTGTCCGTAGTCGCAATAACTTTAAACAGCTCATTGTAAATTGTTACTGGGTTGCCGATTAACGATTCAAGCGTATCGATAATCACTTCATCGCTGACATTTTGAATCGACAGCTCGGTAAAGCGGAGATGAATTTCTCTGAAGTACTCGAGCTTTTCAACATCCTGATTAAAAATTTTACGCGTCACTTTATAAATAATATCGATAAAGGGGACAGCTGTCGGCAGCGAGATAATCGGAATGTTCCTTTCCCTGCATACTTCAATTACAGGCTCCGGAATGCTTTTAAACTCTTCACGGAGTTTCACAATCAGAGCGCTGATTTTTTTATCAGCAAGCTTGTGCATCCAATCCTTCATCTCTTCATCGTTTAAATCCTTAACCGGGAAGAAACTTGTGAGTATCGTCTCGCCCCCGTTCAGCCATAACGAAATATCCGGTGAATCTATTACTGTAATACCTTTTATATTTTTCGCGAGACTTTGTTTTGTCCCGATATATTCTGCATCCTGGAATTCATCAAGAGTCAGTAATTCTTTAACTGTATAATGCATAAGCCAAACCTCATTTTTAAAATCGTTTTATCGTAAGTCGATAAACACTTTAATATCTTATAACATATACTATAACAGCATTTACCCCCTATATACCCTATAATATGCTCATTAGAAAGACGCTTATTCTTATCGATGTTGGATAGACCTTTTTACACTAATAGATTCTTGGTAATGCTATTCAATTTAATTAAAAATGCTATGATTAAATTATTACTATTAGGAGGTTGTTTTATGAGCAGAAAAGCATACAACACAAAAACAGTGAGCAGCTCCGGACCATATTCACACGTTACAGACGCCGGAGACTTTCTTTATTTCTCGGGACAGACAGCAAAAAACAGACTGGATGTTACAGAAGATTTAACAGGAGACATCGCGAAACAGACTGAAGTTGCATTCAATAATCTTTTTGATGTGATGGAAGATATGGGTGTTACAGAAGAACAGGTTGTTAAAGTTAACGTCTACCTGACAACGATGAAGAACTTCGATGCGATGAACGAAGTGTATAAAGAGAAATTCAGCGCACCATACCCGTCACGCACATGCGTCGCAGTATTGGAACTGCCGCTTGGTGCAGAAGTTGAAATTGAAATGATTGTTAAGAAATAATAATTAAGTTTGAGCAGATTCCTTCAAATGGGATACTGCTCTTTTTTTGCTCATGCCAATGCTGGAAGTCTGGAACATATGAGTCTCGATCATGCCGACGCCGGAAGTCATATGATAAAATGCAGTTAAGGAGGCGTTATTATGAAAGTGCTGATTTTTGACGGCGAATGCAACTTTTGCAGTTTCTTCGTCCGTTTCACTGTAGACATTAACGAAAATCCTGAACTCCGTATTACCGATTTTAATACTGAATGGACAAAAGAAAATTATACGCCTGACAGCGATATAGACAGCGTTATTTATATCGCAGATGGCAGAACTTATATACACTCGGATGCCGTGCTGCATTTGCTGGCAGATGCAAACAGATTATTTAAGCCCGTTATTCTCTTTAAACTTATCCCTAAGTTTATAAGAGATACGGTTTATAAACTCATTGCGAAATACCGTAAAAATATTCCAGTAAAAAATGTATGTGAACGTCCGAGCCAAAAATTTCTGGATATGTATTTAAGTTAATTAAAAAACACCGGTGGTAATGTCAGTTTCAAAGACACTATCACCGGTTCTTTATGTTCTGTGCCACCGTCAGTCCTCGGTGGCGCGCAATTAATCTTTCTGTGCCACCGTCAGTCCTCGGTGGCGCGCAATTAATCTTTCTGTGCCACCGTCAGTTCTCGGTGGCGCGCAATTAATCTTTCTGTGCCACCGTCAGTTCTCGGTGGCGCGCAATTATCGTTTCTGTGCCATCGTCGTTTCACGGCGGCACAGAACAGTCATTTATTCTCTAAAACACATTCAATGCCGTATAAATTACAAGCGGCAGCGTGATTGCACTCAGCAGCGTACTCATCATTACAATCTCAGCCGCATACTCAGGGTCAGCGCTGTACTGCTGAGCAATGACGGAACTGTTTACTGATGATGGCATTGCGGTTGTAATAAGTATCGCCTGTGCAACAACACCGTCTACATTAAAAAGTATCAATAACGGCAGTGCCATTGCCGGAATAATTAACAGTTTTACCGCTGTTGCGATAAAGGCGCTGAATCGCAGATGTCTGAACCTGATTCCTGCAATTTGCGTGCCGAGGATAAACAGCACCATACCGATCATCGCGTCTCTAATATAATCGAGTGAAGAAATTACCGGGCTCGGCAGACTGATATTAAAGTAGTTAAATAACAGACCTAAAAATAAGCCGTAAAAGATTGGCATTTTAAAGTAGCCGAGCAGTGCTTTAAATTTTCCGACATTTTCTGCACTCAGTACAAATATACCGTATGAGAACGCGATAATATTTTGGAATACTACCATCATGACCTGTACGCTCATAGCAAACGGATCACTTTTAAATACCAGATCATTGACCGGCACACCGTAATTTCCGGCGTTATAAAATAAGCTGGAGTTTGTAAATAATACGGTGTGCTGGCCTTTCACTCCGGATATCGCCGCTATAATTCTCGATACAACATAAGAAATCAGCGCAAATATAAATAAAAAAGCCATTATGTATAACAGCAGACTGAAGTCTATATCCGAGCTGTACAGGTTCATAAATATGAACCCCGGCATGATGTAATTTACCATCAGTTTGCCAAGTGTCTGACGATCGAGTTTTAATTTCAGCTGAGTAACATAACCGATAAAAACGAGTATCGCTATCGGCAGCATTACATTGGTTAAGATAAAAATAAATTCCGTCATATAATGCCTCTTTCCTCAAATTATCAAACCTTAAAATACTATTTTCTTTCTGCTTTGCTGAATTGAAGTGATGCCATTACTTTAACTTTATTGCTGACCAGAACACCGCCGTTTGTTAACGATTTGTTCCATGTTAATCCATAATCACTGCGCTTCAGTTCAAATTTCCCTTCAAGTCCATATACTTCAGTTCCCCACGGGTTCGTCCGGGCACCTTTATTATAAAGAATTATCATAATATTTTCAGTTTGGTCCATTATCGTTAAATCCCCAAATACTTTTACGGTCTGGCCGGCTTTTCTCACTTCTGTAGATTCGAATGTAACTTTAGGATATTTTTCAGCATTGAAAAATTCCTCTGAACGTAAATGGTCATCTCTTTCCTTTACGTTAGTATCAATCGACATAACATCCGCTTCTCCGGATACTTTTGCACCGGTCATATCAGCCAGGTTATCCGCCTCAATTGTAAGTTTAAAATCATTAAATGTTCCTGTAATTTTGGTCATCATCATATATGTAACTTCAAAGCTCACTTGAGAATTCAATGTATCAATAATATATTTATCCATAATATCCCCCTTACATTTATAATTAATAATAAGTTATCTGTTAAGCGCAGCTGTAAATAAATCAGTAAACTTTTGTTTATCTTCCTGAGACAGTGCTTTCGGTCCTTTTGTCCGTCCGCCGCCTCTTCTGATCACACTGCTCATATGGCGTGTTTCAAGCATATAATCCATATTCATTTTATTATACTCAAATCCTGTGTGATGCAGTACTATACAGCCTTTTGGCAAGAGCAATGACGCCAGGCCGTAGTCCTGCGTGACAATGATGTCTCCCGCTTCAGCCAGCTGGACAATTCTGTAATCCGCAGCATCCGGACCGGCATCAACATAAACTGCGCTGACATGTGAATCCAGTTCCCTTGAACTGAAATGAGACAGGCTGGATACAAGCACGACTTCTATATTTTTATCTTTAGTTTCTTTCGTTACAATGTCCTTTACCGGACACGCGTCCGCATCGATAATTACTTTCATATAATAACACCGTCCTTTCACTGGAATCTTAATTATAGCAAACATAGTTTACGTATTTCGTTCAATTTCTCCACACCTTATGCAGACGTCATATATTTTGATAATTTATGATAAAAAGTATTTTAATTTTGGCTATTATAGACAATGATTTTTAACATAAATTTCTTTATTATAGGGTAAGTTATTAAAAATACAATTAAATAGGAAACGGTGTGATATATGTCATGGTAAATCATCTTAAAAATGTCGATAACTGGCTTGGCGGCCTTCAATGGTTAATGTATATATTTATCAACACAGTCGTTGTACCGATTACGATGGGGGCAGCGTTTAATCTGTCACAGGCGGAAATCGTCAGTACAATGCAATTTTCTTTCATTCTCGGCGGAATAGCTTGTCTGTTTCAAGTATTTGTCGGTCATAGAAGACCAATTATGGACGGACCCTCAGGTCTTTGGTGGGGCGTGCTTCTTGCCTTATCTTCACTTGCTGCAGCACAAGGTATGCCTATCGCAGAAGTCGGCGGCAGTATTGCAACAGGTTTAATTATTACAGGTATTCTTACTGTAATTATCGGTCTGACAGGTTTCGGTTACTACCTGGAGAAATTATTTAACCCAAGTGTTATGGGTGTATTCATGCTTTTATTCGGTGTATCTCTTTGTATCAGTTTCTTCAAAGGTATGGTCGGCCTGCCATTTGGCGGCGGCGAAGGCCCGACTGAAATTCAAGTTGGACCGGCAATTCTTTCATTCGTAATTGTTATCCTTGTACTGATTTTAACAATCCGCGGTTCTAATAAATTATCGCAGTATGCAATGCTTATCGGTATTATTATCGGCTGGCCGGCGTACTTGTTACTATTCGGTCAGGACACTCAGCTTGCAGGCGGTGCGGCAAGCTCTCTGGAAATTTTCTGGTTTCCACTTGGTTCACCAGCGTGGAATATCGGAATTATACTTACAGTAGTAATTACAGGTATGCTTAACTTATCTAAACAGTACGGCTCAATTAAAGGAACAGATCCTATCTATCCGGATTCACCTTCAACGAGCAAAGATTACAGAAACTCATTTACGATTACCGGTGTTATGACAATCATTCCAGGATTCTTGGGACTTGTTCCATACTCACCTTTCGTATCATCAATCGGTTTTATTCAGCAGACTAAGATATATGACCGTATGCCGTTTATCTTCGGTGCGGCAATGTTCTTCGTTATGGGTGCTATTCCGCAAATCGGTTCATTCTTTACAATGATTCCGTTAAGTGTCGGGTGTGCGGTATTATTCGTATCATACGTACAGCTTTTCGGTTCGGCGTGGGACTGGTTCAAACTTGTGGAATTCAACAGCCTCAATATTTACCGTGCAGCGATTCCTATGTTCTTAGGACTTGTTCTTATGGCAGTACCCGCTTCAGCGTTCGCAAGCCTTCCAGGCTATGTGCAGCCGTTATTATCAAGCGGTCTGTTAATGGGTACGATAATTTCCCTCGCAATGGAAAACTTCATGAACTGGGATAAGGTCGGTGCGACTATCTCAAACAATATTGGAAAGAATATTGAAAAAGAAGAACCTGTAAATAAATTATAAGTAACTTAAAAAAGCTCTGTCCAAACGGACAGGGCTTTTCTTTATACTCGTGCCATAATGTATATTTTTGCAGTTATGGTAAAGTAGATTTATAAAACGAATAAAGTGAGGGGTTCCGAGAATGGACGTAAAATATCCTATTGGTAAATTGCAGGTTCCTGATAACATATCGTTAAACGACATCCAAAAGTGGCTGGAAGACACCAGTACTTACACAGAACGCTTACGTGCCGAGGTTGATTCTCTGACTGATGAAGAGCTGAACAAAACATACCGCGAAGGCAGCTGGAACGTTCGTCAGCTTGTTCATCATATCGCTGATTCACAGCTGAATATGTATCAGCGGCTGAAACTCGCATTAACAGATGATAATCCTAAAGTACCGGAATTCATTCAGGATGAATGGGCCGTCTTACCGGACAGTAAACTTCCTGTAGAGGGTTCGATTAAAATACTTGAAGGTATAAATGAACATGTCGTTGCGCTTGGCAACAGCTTAACTGAAGATCAGTTAAAATGCGTGTTTACGCATCAAGTTAACGGTGAGATTTCTGTCGGCAAAAAAGTTGCGAAGTTATCATGGCATGAAGAACATCATTTAGCACATATTAAAATCGCATTATCAAAATAAATACTAAAAATCTCCCTCTGAAAATATTTCGAAGGGAGATTTTTTTATTCAAGCTCAATAATATTTAAATCGAGCAGATGATCATCATGGAAACTGATGTTAATATAGTTCGCACCTTTAACTTCAGGCAGATATGCAGGTACTGCTGTAATCTCAACAGTTTCTATAAATCTCCGGCCGTTGTAATAACTAATGTAGGCCGGTGCTGTAATGATATAATCCTCTGAAGGTTTATATGCCAGAGCGCCTGTTACATAGTAACTTTCGTCATCAACGAAATCACCTTCATTATCAATTCGTTCTCCGGTAAACACATCATCCCCTGTCAGGAAATCCTGACCGAACATAATCGTCCCCGTCATTCCCTCTTCAACCGGCTGACCGCGCCCGATGAGCTCGTCCGGTGTCGTATTGACTTCATTACCTGCCGACGCATCTTCTGATGCTTCATTAATCAGCTGGACAGTACCTCTTTCCGGTTCACTAAAACTCACTATGACACGATCCGCTTCAGGCACACTTTCTATAATATGCGGGCCGTCATGTCCATAGTTATTTGTTTTTATAAATTCATCGCCGTAAAAATACGACACATAAGAAGCAGTTGTTACAGTATAATCCTGCTGCGAATTGTACTCTATCGGGTTTGTACGTGTCATATGAGCACGTGCATCGTCTTCACCGCTGTAATTAATCCAGTGGCCGGCTACAACTTCGATGCTGTCCATTACATTAACCGGTTCCGCCGGCTCTTCAGCTGGTTCGGTTTCAGCTTCTTCTTCATTTTCCTCATTATCTGATGCGGTCTCTGCATTTTCACCACTGTCATCATTAGATGTTTCTTCAGATTCAGTATCTTCCTCTTCATCCACTACTTCTGCAGTTTCCACTTCTTCTGTCGCAGCACTTTCAGGTTCTTCAATCGGCACTCCATCAGGGTCCTCGCACCCCGCCAGGATAAACGCACCTGTCAGTATAAGTATTAACAGCCTCATAGCCTCTCCCCCTGTTCCTCTTTTAATCCACTATGACTGTATGTAACATTATTAACCTATACCCATATTTACCCAAAATAATAAAACACTGCCTGATTTTTTATCAGACAGTGTTTTAAAAATTTATTTACTTATGGATTATTTGACCATAATCCAGCATGTTTCAGTACAACACGTTTGTTTAATTTAAGCTGTGCAACGATCAGTTCAGCCAGATCTTCCGGCTGCATTACTTTATCAGGATTGCCGTCAGTTAAATTAAGTTCAACAGCCATATCAGTTGCGACTGTACTTGGAGTTAATGTTGTCACACGGATGTTATGCTTACGCACTTCCATCATCAGTGATTCGCTTAAACCGATAACTGCAGCTTTCGATGCAGAATACGCACTTGTGATCGCTCCGCCCTTTTGGCCGGCAGTTGATGAAATATTAATGATGTCCCCTGTATTGCGTTCAATCATTTCAGGCAGTACTGCACGAGTTGTGTAGTATACGCCGTTAACGTTAACATTTAGAATGTTTGTCCACTCTTCAGGAGTCAGCTCCATAAAGCTGCCGAACTTCGAAATACCTGCGTTATTTAACAGAATATCAATCGGTCCTAATTCACCGCGAATTGACTCTACCGCTGAAGTAATCGCGTCTATATCCGATACGTCCGCTGCAGCTACTGCTGTTTTAACATCGTAACTTTTAAGTTCTTCCTGAACTTTTTTCAGGTTTTCAATCGAACGGCCAACCAGTCCGATATTTACACCCTCTGCTGCAAGAGCAAGCGCTGTCGCACGTCCGATACCGCGTCCTGCTCCTGTAATTAATGCTGTTTTACCGCTTATATTTTGCATGTTGAAGTCTCCTTTAGTTCATTTATCTCATTAATAATTTTAGCATGTTCTATACTTTTAACATAACTTATGAATTTAAAATATCTGCTAATTCATGCAGATCTTCAATCTCATAATCAGCACTTATTTTAGATAAATTTTCCAAGCTGTAAGGATTATACCAGACTGAATCGATACCCGCTTCACGAGCTCCGGCAATATCAGAAACCAAACTGTCGCCTACCATCAGTATGTCAGACGGTTCTAAACCCGCTCTGTCCATACTCTCTGTGAAGAAGTTTATATTTGGTTTTGCATAACCGATATCATCAGAGACATATAAATCAGTAAAGTATCCCTTCAGTCCTGACAGCTGCAGTCTATTCTCCTGCATTGTCAGCACACCGTTCGAAGCTGCGTAAATTTTATAATCTGATGAGAGCTCTTTTAATACTTTTTCAATGCCGGGTTCCATAATGTACTGTTCGCCGAGAAGGTTGCCGAAATGCTCTTTAGCAAGATTACTGTCATAATCCAAGCCAAGTGTTTCTGACAGCTCAGCGAACCTTATATCCAGCACGTCTGCCACTGTAAGCA
>CANRKV010000017.1 GCA_947631305.1 uncultured Jeotgalicoccus sp. | reverse complement strand
CATTGCACGGCGTTCTTAGCTTTCGCCTGTGCAATATTCTTATCGGCTTCAGCTTGTTCAGTCTGAAGATCTGCACCGATATTACTACCGATGTTCACATCTGCAATATCAATCGATAAGATTTCAAATGCAGTACCTGAATCGAGACCTTTAGCTAAGACAGTCTGTGAAATACGTTCCGGATTTTCAAGTACATCAGCGTGCTTAGTTGAAGAACCAATAGTTGAAATTACGCCTTCACCAACACGTGCAATGATCGTTTCTTCACCAGCACCACCGACTAGGCGTTCGATGTTGGCTCTAACTGTAATTCTTGCTTTCGCTTTAACTTCGATACCGTCAACCGCAACACCAGCGATAAATGGCGTTTCGATAACTTTCGGGTTAACACTCATCTGTACTGCTTCAAGTACGTCACGTCCTGCAAGGTCAATTGCAGCACAACGTTCAAACGTTAAGTTAATATCTGCACGCTGCGCAGCGATTAGTGCGTCGACAACGCGGTCGACGTTACCGCCTGCTAAGAAGTGAGACTCAAGCTGGTTTGTAGACAGCTGAATACCCGCTTTATGCGCTTTAATCATTGGTTCGATAACGCGTTTAGGTTTAACACGTCTGAGGCGCATACCTACTAATGTAAAGATTCCTACTTTAACCCCTGCAGCAATTGCTGAAATCCATAAACCGATTGGAACAAATGACAAGATAAATGCAATCACGATAATAATTACTACAAAAATAAGTAATGTTACGAGTGCACCGCCTGTAATAAATGCTAAATTCATTCTCCACTCTCCTTGTTTTTAATCTCCCGTTGGTCTGACGACAACTCTTGTACCTTCTACAAAAATAATCTTAACTTCCACATCATTTGTAATATACGAACCTTCGGCAACAGCATCGATACGCTCATCACCGAGACGTATTGTCCCGGATGGACGGAGCACAGTATGTGTTACCGCAACTTCACCGACTAAATGCGAACGGTCATCAAATGATGTATATCCCGATTCTTTATCCGTTGCATCGTTTAAAATTAAACGATTGAGGAAAGGGATTTTACGTTTCTTATACTTCACAAATATCACCCACTCTATAATCACCATAATGAATATTACGGCTAAGAAAATACTGTATAAAAACACATTGCCGCTGACTAATAAAATACTTATACCAAATAGCAAAACTCCTACGGCTCCAAGTATCATACCAATGACGAAAAATTCTATAAGCATTAGAATTCCGCTTATCAGAATAAGTATCAATGCCAGCAAATTACCATCGCCAGTAAGAAGGTGACCCGAGAAGAATATAAATATCGACAGTACGGAAAGGATGCCGATAATATTTACTTTCTCAGAGAAGAGCTGATACACCATACCAAGGAAGAATATTGATAATAATAGAAATGCAACAACGGGTGTAGTCACAACATCTATATAAAATTGAATTGAATTATTAATCATATATAAATACGAACCTCCCATGTACATCCCTCCTGATTCCGATTATACATTAACTGAACCCAAATGAGAAATGGAGAGACAAAAAAACAGCGCACAAAATGTGCGCTGTTTTATTATATATCACTTATCAGAGGGAAGAGTGATATTACTTGAACTTACGCTTACGCGCAGCTTCAGATTTCTTCTTGCGTTTTACGCTTGGTTTTTCGTAAAACTCTCTTTTACGTGCTTCTTGAATAGTACCGTTTTTAGAAACTGTACGTTTGAAACGACGCAAAGCATCTTCAATTGGTTCGTTTTGCTTAACAACTGTTTTTGACATTTGTTTTCCCTCCCTCCGATAATGCAAAAGGCTAATTCACATAGTCAATACTATGTACTTTAATATTATAATATATTACATTGTTTTCAGTCAACTGAAATTTAATAATCGCTGTCTGAAATTGCACCGTTAACGATAGCAATACCGCTTGATGCGCCGATTCTTGTCGCACCGACTTCGATCATCTTCATCGCGTCTTCACTTGAGCGTACACCGCCGCTTGCTTTAACGCCCATATCTTCGCCTACTGTCAGACGCATTAATGCTACAGCTTCAACAGTTGCGCCGCCGCCGTTAAATCCTGTAGAAGTTTTAACAAAATCTGCTCCTGCTTCTTTGGCTAACTTTGATACAGTTACGATTTCATCTTCAGTAAGAAGTGAAGATTCAATAATTACTTTTACAAGTGCTTCTTTGTTCGCAGCATCTACAACGCTTTTAATATCTTCTTTTACGTAATCAAGGCTGCCTGCTTTAAGCTGGCCGATATTAATTACCATATCCACTTCATCCGCACCATTTGAAATCGCATCTTTTGTTTCGAATGCTTTTACTTCAGAAGTTGCTGCACCGTGAGGGAAGCCGATTACTGTACAAACTTTAACTTCGCTATCAGCAAGTTTTTCAGCTGCAGTTTTAACCCATGCAGGCTGAATGCAGACACTGAAGAAACCATATTCATGTGCTTCTTCACATAGTACTGCAATTTCTTTGTCAGTAACTTCCGGTTTTAGTAATGTATGGTCAATATACTTTGCTACGTTCATTTAAATGACACTCCCAATAATTTATATTCCTTGTAATAATAGCATAAACAATCTATTCATAGTAGCTCCCAATTACAGAAAGTGCATACAGCGGCGCTGTTTCCGCTCTTAATATTCTGCGTCCGAGCGCAACATTTTCATATGACTTAAATATTTCAGCCTCGTTTTCAGAAAAACCGCCCTCAGGTCCGAATACAACCGCAATCGTCTGTGCATCAGAACGACTGAGGACATCTTTAATTGATCGGCCGGTGAGATTATTATCTTCATATGCAAATAACACGACATCATATATTTCAAAATCAATTGATTTCAATGTTTCTGCAAATGAAATCTCAGGTATTTTAGTACGTCTGCTCTGTTCTGCAGCTTCCCTGGCAATTTTTTCATAGCGTGTAAGCCTGCTGTCTTCTTTTTTTGCATTCAGTTTTACGACACTGCGCTCGGCTTTATACAACACAAATTCATGTGCACCGAGCTCAGTGGATTTCTGAATCACAACGTCCATCTTGTCGCCTTTTAACAATGGCGAATACAGAGTAATATTTACCGGGAGCTCAACTTCACTCTCTATTTTCTCTATAACTTTATAGGTCACGGGCTCCAGTTCAGTCAGCTTGACAAGATAAGCACTGCCCCTCTTGTCAACAACGTTAAATTCATCATCAACTTTTGCACGCATCACATTTTTAATGTGATGTATGTGCTCTGTGTCCATGACAAAAGTCTCATTAAGCGATACTGTTTCTTCGATAAAATAACGCTGCATTATGTCACCTTCAGAGCTAATATTGCAACCCAGCCATCTTCTTCAAGGACATCCGTAATTGAAAAACCGGCCGCTTTCATATGAGTAATAATCTCATCGCGCTTCTCAACGATAATTCCCGACGCGATAAAGCGTCCGTTATCATTCAGCAGTTTATAAGCATCATCGATCATATCATCTATAATGTGAGCGAGAATGTTAGCGACGACAACATCGTAATTCTCTGTTTCATCTTTTAAAAGGTCTGCAGGCATTACTGTAATATCTTCCCCGCAATCGTTTAAAGCAAAGTTCTCTTTAGAAACCTGCAGCGACAGCTCATCGATATCAGTCGCTTTTATGTTTCTTGCCCCGAGTAAATAAGCACCTATCGCAAGAATACCTGAGCCTGTCCCTACATCGATAACTTTGTCAGATGGTTTTATAACATCTTCCAGGAAGGTCAGACATAAGCTTGTCGTTGCATGGTCACCCGTGCCGAATGCCATACCCGGGTCGATTTTAATAACTTTATCACTGTCGGCAATTTCGACGTCAGCATATTCCCATGAAGGAACGATTAAGAAGTTTCTGCCGACTTTGAAATTATGGAAATATTTTTTCCATTCATTTTCCCAGTCCATTTCATCTATTATGCCAGTCTTTATTTCAATTTCTTCTTTATTAGCCAAAGGTGTTTCTTCGATAAATTCTCTGATTTTGTTTATCTGCTCATCGATATTATAAGTTTCATCAAAATAAACTAATATTCGAATATCGCTGTCCGGATAATCTTTCGGATCCAGACGGAATTTTTCTTCAAAGTTATCAGTCTTGGATTTCAAAATATCCACGGAATGCTCGATGGATACACCTTTTGCGATTGTATTTAAGAATATCGAAAACTGTTCTTCGTTCTCTTCTTTAGTGCTGATACTGACTTCATGCCATTTCATAGTTTACTCACCTTTAAAGAATCGTTTTGTTTTATCAAAAATATTTTCCTGCTGCTCGCTGATTACTTCACCGTTAATGTCTGCAAGCTGTTTAAATACTTCGCGTTCCTGTTCTGACAGACGTGTCGGTGTCACAACTGTTACAGTGACATACTGGTCGCCGATGCCGAATCCCTGAACGTTTTTAACACCTTTTTCTTTCAGTCTGAAGCGTCTGCCGGACTGAGTTCCTGCAGGCACTGTCAGCATAACTGATGAATTGATTGTCGGTACTTTCAATTCGTCGCCGAGAGCTGCCTGTGCAAATGAAATTTTAAGTTCGTAGTGAATATCATCGCCGTCGCGTGTAAATTTAGCATCCTGCTTAACTCTGAAGACGATATACAGATCCCCTGCCGGTCCGCCGTTCACACCAGGTTCACCCTCGCCTGATAAACGAATCTGCTGGCCGTTATCGATACCTTCAGGTACTTTAACTTCGATATCAACATTTTTCTGAACTGTGCCGTGACCGTTGCACTTATCACATGCATGTTCGATTTCCTGGCCTGTACCGCCGCATGTAGGACATGTGCGCTGTGTTTGTACACGGCCGAATGGCGTGTTTTGTTCTACTGCTACATTACCTGCACCCGAACATGTTTTACATGTTGATTTTGATGTGCCGGGTTTTGTGCCGTCTCCGTCACAAACATCACACAGTACATCTTTTTTAATCGTTACAGTTTTAGTCGCACCAAAGACAGCTTCTTCGAAAGTAACCGTCATCGTATACTGCAGATCGTCACCTTTTTTAGGTGCATTCGGATCTCTTTGACCGCCGCCGCCGAAAAACGAACTGAAGATATCTTCAAATCCGCCAAATCCGCCGCCGCCTGAGAATCCACCGCCGCCAAAGCCGCCCTGGGAGTTCATGCCCTCATGGCCGAACCGGTCGTACTGAGCACGTTTATTATCGTCTGAGAGCACTTCATATGCTTCAGCAACTTCTTTAAATTTCTCATCGGATCCGTCTTTCATATCGGGATGATATTTTTTCGATAATTTGCGGTATGCTTTCTTTATTTCTTCTTGTGTTGCATTTTTATCTAAACCGAGTATTTCATAAAAATCTCTTTTAGCCACAATTTTCCCCTCCAGCATTCAGTCAATATAATACCATTAAAAAAAGTCAAAGCCAATGCGTTTGGCTTTGACTTTGGTGTTGAAGATTTTATTTTTTATCTTCGTCTTTGTCTTCGTCTACTTCTTTATATTCCGCATCGACTACATCGTCATCAGCATTTCCTGCTTCTGCACCAGCGTCAGCTGCGCCTTCTTGCTGCTCCTGAGCCATTTGTTCGTAGAGTTTAGTTGTAACTCCTTGAACTGCCTGTTCAAGCGCTTCTTTTTTCGTTTTAATTTCTTCTAAGTCAGTGCCTTCGAGCGCTGTTTTAAGTTCTTCTTTAGCACTTTCGATTTGTTCTTTTTCTTCAGCTTCGACTTTATCGCCAAGGTCTTCTACAGCTTTATCGCTTGAGAAGATTAACTGGTCAGCTTCGTTGCGGAGCTCAGCTTCTTCTTTTTTCGCTTTATCTGCATCAGCATTTTCTTCAGCTTCCTGTACCATTCTGTCGATATCATCGTCAGTCAGGTTAGAACTTGATTCAATAGTAATCTTCTGTTCTTTGCCTGTACCTTTATCGGTAGCAGTAACGTTTACAATACCGTTTTTGTCGATGTCAAAAGTAACTTCGATTTGCGGTACACCTTTTGGTGCCGGTGGAAGATCTGTTAACTGGAAGCGCCCTAAAGTTTTGTTGTCGCTTGCCATTGGTCTTTCACCTTGTACAACATGAATGTCTACTGCAGGCTGGCTGTCAGCTGCTGTAGAGAATACTTGTGATTTGCTTGTAGGAATCGTTGTGTTTCTTTCGATAAGAACTGTAGATACGTTCCCCATCGTTTCGATACCTAATGATAATGGTGTAACGTCAAGTAATACTACGTCCTGAACGTCTCCTGTAAGCACTCCGCCCTGTACTGCTGCACCCATTGCTACAACTTCGTCAGGGTTTACGCTGCGGTTAGGCTCTTTGCCGAGTTCTTTCGTAATTGCATCCTGAACTGCAGGAATACGAGTTGAACCGCCGACTAAAATAATTTCGTCGATTTCTGATTTATTTACACCAGCATCTTTAATTGCCTGACGGACAGGTCCCATTGTTCTTTCAACAAGTGAATGTGTAAGTTCTTCGAACTTCGCACGTGACAGTGTTGTTTCAAGGTGTAACGGTCCCGCTTCACCGGCAGAGATGAATGGTAATGAAATTTGTGTTGAAGATACGCCTGATAAGTCTTTCTTAGCTTTCTCAGCTGCATCTTTCAAACGCTGCATAGCCATTTTGTCTTTAGATAAGTCGATGCCGTTTTCCTGCTTGAATGTGTCGACAAGGAAATCGATAACCAGATCGTCAAAGTCGTCACCGCCGAGACGGTTGTCCCCTGCAGTTGCAAGAACGTCGAATACGCCGTCGCCAAGTTCTAAAATAGATACGTCAAACGTACCGCCGCCAAGGTCAAATACTAAAATGTTTTCTTCTTTGTCCTGTTTGTCTAAACCGTATGCAAGTGCTGCTGCAGTCGGCTCGTTAATAATACGCTCAACTTCAAGTCCTGCAATACGTCCAGCATCTTTTGTTGCCTGACGTTCAGAGTCATTGAAATATGCAGGTACTGTAACGACAGCTTTAGTTACTTTTTCACCTAAATAGCTTTCAGCAGTTTCTTTTAGGTTTTGTAAAATCATTGCTGAAATTTCCTGCGGTGTATATTCTTTATCTTCTACTTTTTCAACGTGGTCCGTACCCATATGTCTTTTAACTGACATAATAGTGTTCGGGTTAGTGATTGCCTGACGTTTAGCGACTTCACCAACCTGGCGTTCACCGTTTTTGAATGATACTACAGAAGGTGTCGTACGGTTACCTTCAGCATTTTGAATTACTTTTGGCTCTCCGCCTTCTAAAATTGATACTACTGAGTTAGTTGTTCCTAAGTCTATACCGATTACTTTACTCATTTATATATTCCTCCAATTAATTTAAATATTATTCGCTTACTTTAACCATTGTCGGTCTGATGACACGGTCTTTTAATATATAACCTTTTTGGAATTCTTCAATCACGATGTCACTCTCTTTGTCAGATGCTTCGGTCATTACTGCCTGATGGAAGTTTGGATCGAATGGCTGATCAAGGGCGTCAATCGCTTTAATGTCATGTTTTTCCAATGTTTCAACAAGATTTTTGTACACCATTTCAACACCTTTGTTCAAAGCGATGAAACTTTCGTCTGTACCTTCGATAGCAAGCGCGCGTTCCAGGTTATCAATTACCGGCAGTAAGTTTTCAGCAAACTTCTGATCCTTATACTTACTGTTCAGTTCAGCTTCCTGGCGGTTGCGGCGTTTAAAGTTTTCAAACTCAGCATAGAGTTTCAAATACTTATTTTCGCTTGCTTCAACTTGTTCTTTCATGGAAAGAAGTTCGTCTTCCTGTGAAACTTCATCGTTCTCTTCAGTTGTTTCCTCTTCAGCAGTTTCTTCCTGCTCCGGTGTTTCTTCAGCAGTAGTTACTGTTTCAGAAGTTTCGTCAACTGGCTTTGTTTCTTTTTCTTCTTCGTTAGTCAATGCCTACACTCCTTTTTTAAATGAGTGAAGTAATTTAATAACCTGTTTGTAGCCCATTAATTCCGGACCGACAACAATTAAATTACCACTCAGTCCAGCGTGGTCAAAATTCGTTGTAATGACTGAAAGTGATTTATAACTTTCATCCAGTTCATCACCGAAGTAAATACTCACATCATTTGATGTCAGCTGTTCGACTGAGTTATACAGTGCTTCGGATTCGATATCACCATATAAGTGTTCGAGCGTGTCCACTTCGGTTCTCATGTCCTGCAGTAAATAATTAAACCCTGCATGACCAATCGTCCGTTTCTGTACGTCAACAGATGCAGTAATTTGTGCAGTCACCTGATCATACAGATCTCTTATTCCCGGCGGTACGTGCGCATTGTTCTTTAAAATAACACGGGTGTCACCGAGATTTTTATCGAGCAGCAATTCATTAAAAATGTTGCTTAACTTCTGAAAATCATCAATCGTCACTTCACGGCTCGTTTTAACAGGCATCTGCCTGACTGTGCCGCTGTTTAAAACGATGATTGCAATACTTGCAGTGTCTGTCAGGGGCGTAATATAGAGACCTTTAACAGTTTCATTATTCGCCTGAAGCGAGACCTGAGTTAAATACCTCGTCTGGCCGCTGATTGTCAGTGCAAGTTCATCAGTTAAATTTTCTAAATTATCCGTGCCCGAGTAAAGTTCAAAAGATTTTGCGGGTGATTGTTCAATGTTCAGTTTAAGTTCTTCGATGTAGAATTTCAGAGCCTTTCTCGACGGCACCCGTCCGGATGACGTATGCGTTTTAATTAAAAAGCCTTCTTTTTCAAGCACTGCCATCTCATTTCTGATTGTAGCGCTCGACACATCGAAATTATATTTTTCCAATAAATGTTTTGAACTTATGGGTGTCATTACATTTAAGAAATCATCTACGATAAATGTAAGTATGATTTCCTGCCTTTCTGTTAGCAAAGAATCACCTCGTTAGCACTCTTCTCTCTTAAGTGCTAATAACAATTTATCAAATAGGTCAAAGAATGTCAACAATTAACCCTGTTTTAATTTTCTACAGTAAAAATTCGACGAAAACATCGTTGCCTATCATGCGCCCGGCTTCAGTTAAAGATATATAACCGTTCTTTCTGGTAAGCAGTTTTTTCTCTGTCAGACTCTTAAGTACATTACCGTAAACAGCATCGACCGGCACGCCGTATTTTTCTGTAAAGCGTGCTTCACTGACACCTTTATTTATACGCAGTCCTAAAAACATTTCTTCTTCGAACTTATCGTTTTGAGTCAGCAGCAGTTTTTCTTTTACGACTGAACCGTGCTCGTTCATATTATTAATATAATGATTAACAGGTTTGATATTGTAATATCTTTCGTCTCCGGTGTAGCCGTGGCTGCCGGCACCTGCACCGATATACGGTTCATTCAGCCAATATGTTTTGTTGTGCATCGATTCATATTCCGGCTGTGCAAAGTTCGATATCTCATATTGCGGATAGCCGAGGGCATCCAGACCAGCGATGACTTTATCATACTTCTCGCCTTCTTCAAGACCGCCTGCAACAGTCATCTTGCCTTGGTTAATTTTATTATAAAATACAGTATGCGGCTCAATAATCAGTGAGTACCATGAAATATGTTTCGGTTTCAGTTCACCGACGTACTTTAAGCTCATATCGATATCTTCAAATGTTTCACCTGGAAGATTGTACATCAGATCAAGCGAGTAATTCGTGAGGCCAATTTTTTCAAGATGGTTAACACTTTTAAAAATATCATCAAAGTTATGTGTACGGCCGAGAACTTTTAACAAATCATTATTAAACGTCTGCACGCCGAGACTGATACGGTTCACTCCGTAATTGTTCAGTACATCGAGTTTATCAGTCGTCAGTTCATCCGGATTTGCTTCAAACGTAAATTCATCGGTAACAGTAAAGTGCTCTGTCATAAATTTTAACAGCCTGTCGAGCTGGCTGACAGTCAGCGCCGTCGGTGTACCCCCGCCGACATAGATTGTTTTAAGCGACTTTTTACCGTAAGTTTTTAATTCGTTTATGAGTGCACTGATATAATCGTCCACCGGCTGATTTTTAATCAGTACTTTATTGAAATCGCAATAAGTGCAGATGCGATTGCAAAATGGGATATGGACATACATGCTATCCATTAAATTCCTCCTAAAATTAGAGGAGAAATCAAATGATTTCTCCTCTTGGTGTTGTTAATCTTCATCCATTTTTAGTACAGCCAGGAAAGCTTCCTGAGGTATCTCTACGTTACCTACTGCTTTCATTTTCTTTTTACCTTCTTTTTGTTTCTCTAAAAGTTTCTTCTTACGGGTGATATCTCCACCGTAACATTTCGACAGTACGTTTTTACCCATCGATTTAATGTTCGTACGGGACACAATTTTCTGTCCGATAGCTGCCTGAATCGGCACTTCAAACTGCTGTCTCGGGATAATTTTTTTCAATTTCTCAACGATTGCTTTACCGCGGTCATAAGCAAAGTCCTTATGTACTATAAAGCTCAGCGCATCTACTTTTTCAGCGTTCAGAAGAATATCCATCTTCACAAGTTTGGATTCCTTATAGCCGATAAAGTCGTAATCAAGTGATGCGTAGCCTTTCGTATGCGATTTAAGCTGATCGAAGAAGTCGAATACTATTTCAGATAAAGGAATTTCATAAATAATGTTAACGCGCACATCATCCAGATAATCCATCGTCATAAAGTTACCGCGTTTTCTCTGGCACAACTCCATTACAGCTCCAACGTAATCATTTGGCACCATAATCTGTGCTTTAACGTACGGCTCTTCAATACGTTCAGTTTTTTGAGGGTCCGGCATCTGTGCCGGGTTATCCACTCTGATTGTGCTGCCGTCTGTTAAATCAACACTGTAAATAACAGAAGGTGCTGTAGCGATTAAATCAATGCCGAATTCTCTTTCGATACGCTCCTGAACAATTTCCATATGCAGAAGACCTAAAAACCCTGTACGGAAACCGAAGCCTAATGCCTGTGATGTTTCGGGCTCGTACTGAAGTGATGAGTCATTTAACTCCAGTTTTTCAAGTGCTTCACGCAGATCGTTGTACTTTGAAGAATCAATCGGATACATTCCGCAGAAGACCATCGGGTTCATCTTCTTGTAACCCTGCAGCGGTACTTCAGCGGGGTTTTCTGCACCGGTTATCGTATCACCGACCATTGAATCTCCAACTTTTTTAATCGATGCGGAAATATATCCAACATCTCCAACTGTTAATTCTTCAACAGCAAGCTGTTTCGGTGTATTGATACCGACTTCGTTTACTTCGAATTCCTTGCCTGACGACATCATACGGATTTTATCGCCTGCCTTAACAGTACCGTCAACAATTCTGATTGAAGAAATTACGCCGCGGTACGGGTCGAAAACAGAGTCAAAAATAAGTGCTTTTAACGGCGCTTCCGGGTCGCCGTCCGGTGCCGGAACGTCTTTTACAATACGTTCAAGAATTGCTTCGATACCAATATTTGCTTTTGCTGATGCGTAAATTGCATCTTCTTTCGGCAGACCGATAACATCTTCGACTTCTGCTGCTACTCTGTCCGGATCTGCAGCAGGCAAATCAATTTTGTTAACGACCGGAATCAGTTCCAGGTCATTATCAAGTGCGAGGTAGACGTTTGCAAGCGTCTGGGCTTCAATACCCTGAGCTGCATCGACAACGAGCACTGCGCCTTCACATGCCGCAAGCGAGCGCGACACTTCATAAGTAAAGTCGACGTGCCCCGGTGTATCTATCAGGTGGAAAGTATATTCTTCCCCGTCTTCAGCTGTATATTTTAAGCGGACAGCATTCAGTTTGATAGTAATACCGCGTTCTCTTTCAATATCCATTGAATCTAAAAGCTGTGCTTTCATATCCCGGCCTTCAACCGAGCGTGTATTTTCCAGTAACCTATCAGCCAAAGATGACTTGCCGTGATCTATATGAGCAATGATAGAGAAGTTCCTTATATTTTCCTGTCTTTTCAAACGTTCCATATTGTTCATTAAAAAATCCAACTCTCTTCATGTTTACAATGTTATAATTATATCAATGCATAGCACTAACTTCAATTCATTTCGGATTGATTATTGCATAATAAGCTTAGATTTGGTAAAATATCTGTTGTTGCAATAAAAGTTGTACAACTTTATGTCGGAGGTGACATTATGCCAAACATTAAATCATCAATCAAACGTGTTAGAACTAGCGAAGCTGCTCAAAACCTTAACATCGCTCAGAAAAACGCTATGCGTACTGCAGTGAAACAAGCTGAAGCTGCTAAAAGCGAAAACGCTGAGAACAAAACTGAGTTAGTTTCTAAAGCTGTCAAACTTATTGACAAAGCTACTAAAAGTAACCAGGTTCATGCTAACAAAGCAAGCCGTCTTAAATCAAAATTAATGGCTAACTAATAAAAAAACCTTCTTTTGAAGGTTTTTTTATTTTGTCTTTTATATCTCCAGTATAAATAATTCAAACAAAGCGTTGCGGTCGAGATAACTTGATTTGAACTTGTAATCGATGTCACGGCATATAACCATTTTCTCCAGCAGCGCGTCCAGCGGGTATTTTCTGGTGTGTCTGAGTGCAAGTTTAACTCTGTACGGATGGACTTTCAGCGTTTTTGCAATATTATCTTCCTGATACCCTTCTCCGTTTAAAATCTTCACCTGATACAACAGTCTGAACTGACCGATAACAAGATGAAGCAGTTTCATCGGTTCTTCCTTTTGTAAAATAAGTTCACGTACTAAATTAACTGCTTTCGGCTTTTCATTTTTTAAGATGAAATCCGTCAGCAGAAAGACGTTTTGTTCAAGTGACACGCTGACTGCACTTTCAACGTCCTCAACTGTAATGTTTCCATCAGCATACAAGACTAATTTCGTGACTTCATTATGTACAGCCTCATACTTATAGCTTGTTTTTTCAAGCAGCAGATTCAGCGCTTCTGTAGAAATTTCTATATCGTTACGGTCCAGCACAGTCCGGACGTAGTTCGTTAATTCCTGTTCGTTCATTTCATTAATCTCTATCTGTTTACCACGTTCGGCCATCAATTTTGTAATTTTTTTACGCTTATCAAGCTTCTCGGTAATAACAGTAAAGATAATCAGTGTATCATCGCTTTTATTTTTAATATAATCAATCAGCAGATCAATATTATGATTCACAGCTGTTCCCGTTTTCTGAGCCGTAAAAAGAATCGCTTCTTCAACGACGATAACTTTTCTGTCAGCAAGAAACGGCAGCGTCTGCGCCTCTTCAACAATCTGCTCAACGGTGGTATCTTTAAAATTTATTTTTGTATAGTTAAAATCGTCGAGAGTTCCGACGTATTCTTTGGCAATACTTTTTATTTTATCTTCTATGCGGATAATATTAGTGCCATACAGAAGCTGCAGCAATTCCATAAATAATCTCCTTAAAGTTTATAAATCTATTATAGCTTTTTATTTAAAATTAGCCTATACTGTAGGTAAGTGTTTAGGGGGTAATTACATGAATAAGTTTGAGAAAAATGTTCAGTCAAAAAATAATGACGTTATCGATGCTGGTCTTGCTTTCATAGTTGGATTTGTGGCACTTGCTGTAATTTACATCATTCCACAAGTATTCGCTATCGTTGCAGGATAATCGATAGAATCATTGGGGCCGGTCTTCCGGCTCTTTTTTTATGTCTTTTTTCAGACACTCTTCACCGTGCTCACTAAATTTTGCACGGATACATATTGTATCATGATTTATCTTAAACTCCACCATTCCCTTAGCATTTGTACTGATAATTCTGCTCGGTTCCAATCTTTCCATGACACTGTCATGAGGGTGACCGTAACGGTTATTCACCCCGGCTGAAATCAATGAGATTTTTGGACTTACCTTATCAATAAAACTTTCACCGCTCGATGTATCACTCCCGTGATGCCCTACTTTTAAAATATCACTCTTTAAATTATACAGTGATACAAGCTTCTCTTCAGTCCCGAGCCCAACATCGCCTGTAAATAAAATACTGAAGTGATTTAAGTGCGCTTTTAACACGACAGACTGCTCGTTCGAGTCAAGAGACTCATCATCACGCAAGAAATTTTCAAAATGAATATCACCGACACTGAATTTAGAAAGTCCGCTGCTGTCGGCAATTAGAGACTGCTGTGCGGGACTCAGCTGCATCGCCCACTCATCAAATTTAACATCTTCTGTATTCATAATAATATTTCCAACTTCTTTTTTCTCCAGTATATTAATGGCTTCACCGCTGTGATCAAGATCCAGATGACTGATTATAACTAAATCTATAAAATCTATCCCCTGCTCTTTTAAATAAGGCAGCAGCGTTTTATCGCTTAAATTAATAGTGCTGTCATCATGCTTATACGCACCGCCTGTATCGATCAGAACGGTTTTATAGTTTCTGTGGTCCTGTATAACAAATGCATCTCCCTGGCCGACATCAACCATTGTGAGCGTAAATTCCGTATTTAAGCGCTGATGATTAACACCGAGTACACTAATAAAAATAGTGATACACAGCAGTATTTTTTTGGCATTGAATTGTAAAACATTTACTGTCAGACGGTAAGTTAAAAAGAGCAGAATGATAATAGCAATACTGGACAGGTTTTTAACAGGCAGCCGGTGTTTAAATGCATCTGAAATAAAATAAATACTGCTCTTCAGCAGCGAGTATATATAATGATACAGCTCATTTAAAACCGGCGGAAACTGTAAAAATATAAGCAGATTAAAAATTATCACGCTCGGAAAAATAATAAATGAGAAGACGGGTACGAAAACTATATTCAATATCAGACCGCTGATGCTGATTTCATTAAAATGGATTAACACGATTACCAGCGTCGAGAGCTCACTGATAACTGTGATCAGCACAAGCTGAATAATACTGCTGTAATGCATAAACATTGGACGTGTCAGCAGGATAAAATATGTAGTCACATAGGACAGCTGAAATCCGGCATGAAAAATTACATATGGATTAATCAGAATTTGAATAATAGCGCTTAAAGAGATAATTGCGAGATAAGGTTTTTTCTTAAAAAAGGAGCAGACCAGAAGCAGCACACCCATAAATACAGCACGGAGCACACTCGGGGAAAAGAAGTTTAAAAACAGGAAAAAGATCAATGAAATAATAATAATAATTTTAATCATATTGAGCGGCAGCCGGAAATATTTTAAAATACCAAAAATAACCGCACTTAAAAATGCAACGTGGGTACCGGAAATTACATACAGATGGTATATACCGAGCTTTTGCAGTGCATCAAAAAAGTCCGGACTGATATAATTTTTATTGCCGATTGACAGTGTTAAAATATCGAATTTGTAATCATAGACAGTCGCATTCAGTACTTTTGACATATATGCATATCTGATATTACTGAGTTGTTGACTGAAAGTTAAACTGCCAGGTTCACATGTCAGCTCAGCGGTGTCATTTAAGTATATTCTGCCGGCGAGTTCATTGATTTTCAGTGACTCTAGAGCATCTTTCTTAATAAAATTACGTTGTTCCTCCGGTATCGTAACCGTCATGCTGCCTCTGCATGTACTGCCGATATCGAGACGGGTACTTCCTGCATCATCATACAGCTCAAAAGTTCTGTCGTTATTACTGACGATGTAATGAAGACTGTCAGTGTAATACTTATAATCCTCGATAACAATATAATCGAGCACACTGTCATCGAGAACAGCATCTTCGTTAAAATAAATGAGTGCAGCGGCTGCCGCTGTTAAAGTCAGCACAGCTTTATATAACAGACTCCCCCCTTTTAAATGACAGCTGTACAGTAAAATTGCATAAAAAAATAAGCCCAGTAATGGGCTTTTAATTATGGTACATCCGGCAATAATTGATATAAAGAGATAAAATAATATCATTTTATCGACTCGAAATACGTATTAAGCTTTCGATTGTCAAGCTCGATCAGTTCATAATGAACATTATTTTTATTTAACAATTCAATAGCGTACGGGTGATTTTTATAATCGGCACGGTAGTATATATTTTTAATACCTGCCTGAATCAATGCTTTTGTACAGTTCACACATGGAAAATGAGTGACATATACGGACGCGCCTTCTGTTGAGACACCGAATTTAGAACATTGAAGAAGCCCGTTAATTTCTGCGTGAATGGTTCTGATGCAATGACCGTCTTCAACGTAGCATCCTTCATCCACACAATGGACTTCACCGGAAACGGAACCGTTGTATCCGCCTGCGATAATACGGTTGTCTTTTACGATAGTTGCGCCGACGCTCAGCCGCTCACATGTGGAACGGAGCGACAGCAGCATTGCCTGTGCCATAAAATATTCATGCCAATTTATACGCATAATGCCACCTCAGTTTATAGTGATATACGGCTTCAGATTTTCAAATGTTTTGTCACCGATGCCGGGTATATTTTTTAAATCTTCCAGTGTGCCGAATAATCCCTGTTCTTCACGGTACGTTAAAATTGCCTGCGCTTTTTTCTCGCCGATACCATTTAGC
>CANRKV010000016.1 GCA_947631305.1 uncultured Jeotgalicoccus sp. | reverse complement strand
TCGGTAATAATGCCTTCCAGCAGTCCTGAAATTTCTGATGGTGCATAATCCTGAATAAATCCTGTAATAAGGTCCGGTTCAATTCTGAACAGCGGAACGATTGATAACAGGAAAATCAGGAGCGGGAATATCGCCAGCAGGAAGTAATATGCAAGCTGTGCAGCCATACCTGTTGTGTTGTCATGTGAAAACCTGAATAACAGCCGTTTGAAAAAACCGGCATCTTCTTTCAGTTTTGCAGGTTTATTAATTTTGGAAACGTAAATATGCTCATTTGATTTTTTGGCATCTTTTGATTTGAAATTAATCTTGTCGACGAACACATCGCCTTCACTTTTCTCCTGCTCTTTTTCTTCTTTGATCTGATTCAAGAGTTTTGATGATGTTTCATTTTTAGACATAATCTCACCTCGCGTAAAATAAAAGGACTATATTCAAATAGTCCTGTTTAGTTTTAATTTAATTTTTTTTCGCGTTTTTCCTGGAAAGTATCCTTCGCATCCATCACTGCACGTTCCAGCTCCGGGTTGTTGCGGCGGATTTCTTCTATAGTATCTTTCCAGAATAAAACCTCATCTTTAATCATTTCAACTTTAGATGGTTCGCCTGACGGTTCATTGAAACGCTGTTTAAGATCATCAGGGTTCGTTGCGTAATGTTTGATGCTCTTAGTATTTGAAACTACAGAGTCGCGCGTGCCTTTATCGATTAATGCAATTAATCCGCCGACAGCGGCTCCAATTACTATAGCTGGTACTAGTTTGTTTTTCATAACTGATTCTCCTTTAGATAGCTTTCTATTAAATATAACCTATATTTACTAAGTGTAAACTTTTTATCATAAGAAATTAAGAGGAATAATAAAGAAAACAGTTTTTCTATACTTTTGTTAGATGATACATATTTTTATTATAATTTGTTAAGATAGTTTATAAGGAATGGAAAGGGGACCATCATGGATAAAGAACAGATTTTAAACGAAATTATACAAAAGTTAAATGTAGTAAATAAAGGTGTATTTAACGCTGAGGATTACAGCGATGAAAAAATCAGTGAATTAAATGATATTAAAGAATTACTGGATTCACGCAGACAGATTTCTACAAGTGAGCAGTCAGCTATTATCGAAGAACTATCAAAAATGAGAAAGTAGTGATCAGACGATGAATATTGAAACCAAGTTATATAAATATGCCGAACTCCTCGTCGATGTCGGTATTAATATTACAGACGGTAAAAGGCTTTATATCAGAGCAACAACGGATGCACTGCCGCTCGTCAGACTCGTAACGAAGATCGCTTACGAAAGAGGCTCGAAGGAAGTTAAAGTTTCTCTCGGGGACGATACGATTTCAAGACTGAATGCACAGTACAGAGACGAAGAGGAACTTTCTGTTGTTCACGATTTCCAGGTAGCGGAACGCATGCACTACAGTGATGAAAAAGCAGGATTCCTGAGCATTATTTCAAGCTCGCCGGAACTTCTGAAAGATGTTTCACCTAAAAAACTGCAGGCAATGCAGATTGCAAACGGCCAGGCATTTAAAGAATTTTCAAGCCGCACACAGAGCGATTTTCATTCATGGTGTGTCGCAGGCTATCCT
This sequence comes from uncultured Jeotgalicoccus sp., assembly GCA_947631305.1. Classification (GTDB taxonomy): domain Bacteria; phylum Bacillota; class Bacilli; order Staphylococcales; family Salinicoccaceae; genus Jeotgalicoccus. The sequence continues at coordinate 15,571 of CANRKV010000016.1, read as the reverse complement.
TCAGTAGAGTGGGCACGCTTAGTATACCCTGAACTTTCTGATGATGATGCGGTTAATGCACTGCTTGAGTTAGTACTTTATACGGTGCGCGCAGATGCAGAAAACCCGGTAGAAGCATGGACTGAACATGATAAAACACTCCATGACAAAGTAGATTATTTAAATGACAAGCAATTCACTGCATTACGCTACGAGGCGCCGGGCACTGATTTAACAATCGGTCTGCCTGACAATCATTTATGGGCGGGTGCATCGAGCACAGATTCAAACGGCAACTCATTTATGGCAAACATGCCGACGGAAGAAGTTTTCACGGCACCTGACAAGAACCGTGTTGACGGCTACGTTTCAAACACATTGCCATTAAGCCACGGCGGTAATATTATCGATGACTTTAAACTGACGTTCAAAGACGGAGAAGTTGTTGAATATGAAGCGGCAAGAGGCTACGATATTCTGAAGAATATTATCGATACAGACGCCGGCGCTAAACGCCTTGGCGAAGTTGCACTTGTGCCGTTTGATTCACCGATTTCGAACAAGGGCATTTTATTTTACAATACGCTGTTTGATGAAAATGCGTCATGCCATATCGCACTAGGCAGTGCATATGCATTCTCTATCGAGGGCGGAAAAGAGATGTCCCGTGAAGAGCTGGATCAGGCAGGACTAAACGATTCAATTACTCATGTCGACTTTATGATCGGTTCAGAGAAAATGAATATTTACGGTATTGATAAAGATGGAAATGAATCACCGGTATTTGCTGAAGGCAACTGGGCATTTTAATAAAAATAAGCGTACAATTCATTTGAAAATATGATACAATTTAGGTAATTGTTATTATGGAAAATTCCGTTGAGGAGGATTTTTATGGGAAGCTGGCTAATGCTTTTAGTCGTATTATCTTTTGTATTTGCAATTCTCGGTTTTGCAGCGGTGCTTTATTACTTCCTGGCACAAGCGTTCCACAGTAAAGATGCACTTGTGATTGATACACCGGAAGAAGCGCTCGAGCGCAAAATATAAGAAACTTACTTAGAGGAGATGCATATCTCCTCTATTTTTATTATAAAGGGGAATATAAATGAAAAAATTAATGTCTGAATCATATGCAGTGAAAACTGCCAACGTACTGCCGCCGGATTCAAACTCCCATGGAACACTGTTCGGCGGAAGATTGCTGCAGTATGTAGATGATATTGCTGCAATCAGTGCACGCCGTCATTGCAGAGAAGCTGTAGTAACTGCTTCTATAGATTCTATGGACTTTCTCTTGCCGATAAACATCGGGGAAATTGTTATTCTTGAAGCAATGGTGACACATACCGGCCGCAGCTCCATGGAAGTAATGGTTAAAATATCAAAAGAAGATTTAACGAGAGAGTCCGGCAAAGAGCTCGCTGCTTTTTCATTTTTAACATTTGTGGCACTGGATGAAAATAACAAAACTGTTGAAGTTCCTAAAATAGAGCCTGACAATGAACGTCTGCAATGGCTGAGTGATACTGGTAAAGAGCGTGCTGAACGCCGTCTTGAAAGAAAAGAGCACAGCAAATCACTGAGCAACTTTTTCGCATCTGATTTATTGGAGTGAAGCTAGATGAAAATCAAACGTATTGTAAAACTGAAACGTGAAATGTACGACGTCTTATTCGATGACGGACAGTCCATAAAAGTACACGAAGAATCGCTTGTGCGTTATGTATTGATTCCCGGGAAAGAACTGGATGAAGAAGAATTTAAACAAATTGTTCAAAATGTACAGTACGATCAGGCTTACGTTGCAGCGATTAAATATATCAGTTATAAAATTCGTTCGAACAAAGAGATGAACGATTACCTTAGCGAGGACTATGAAGAAAGAATTGTCAGCCAGACAATTCACCGTCTGCAGGATGAAGGATATTTAAATGATGAGAACTATGCACGTTCATTAAGAAATACACTCTTCAATACGACAGACAAAGGACCGGGGCATCTAAAAAGAGAATTAAAGAAACATCAAATTCCGGAGAGCATTATTATAGAAGAAGCGGCAGCGTTTGATGAACTGATCGATGCTGAACGCATGAATAAGTTAAAAGATAAATTTCTCAGAACTCACAGAGGATCCTATGTGCAGTTCAAACAGAAACTGCGCGAAAAATTAACGCTGCGCGGATACAGCAGTCATCATTTTGAATTGATAGACTACGATGATGAATATGATGAGGATACTTATTTTGAGAAAGACTTTGAAAAATATTATAATAAGTATCAGAAAAAAGAAAGCGGATTTAAGCTTAAGCAGAAAATGATTGCGGCAATGATGGGCAAAGGGTACGCTTATGATAAAATCAGTGAAAAGTTAGGCGGAATGAACGATGGATGAATCTGTAAGTAAAATGACTCGTAAAGAGTTAAATCATTATATTCAAACGAAACGGGAAGCGATGAGACGTGCCGAAATGATGGGCGTTGAAAACGAATACCGTGTACTGGAACGCCAGGTGCTTATTGCGGAATGCTATCTGATTGATTTGTCTCAAATTGAAAACGGCAAGATTTATAAAGTAATCAGCCAGGAAGAACATTACTTTAAAGTGGAGTATATGAAAGGAATATTTGTCTGGGGCTTTTTCGTGAATGGTGATGAAAAAGAATCAGCTATTCCGGTGAGTATGCTGCAGCTGCCTAAACAGGTCAGATAATGAAAAATAACATTTTGTTAAAAGGGCTGGACTTATCTTATAGCAAAGAAGCAAAAGATTTTAAAAAGCGCATGCTTGGCAATGCGGGGTCAATACATCTTAAAAATATTAACATTCATTTATATGAAGGCGAAGTGCTCGGACTCTTAAGTGATGCTGAGTCTTTGTTCTATATTAAGGAAGTACTGTCCGGTACTTTAAATCCTGTTACAGGAAAAGTTAAAACACATGGCGGCATATTGAGCCTTGATGTGATGGATCATATTAATAATCCATTCTCCTTGAGTTTCTTTATCGAAGAATTGCTGGAGGAATATAAGAGCGGCAGGGAGTTTCAAAGTACGATTGAACTGCTCCATAATAAGCCGGTTATCCGTAATAATCTTAATAAGAAATTAAAGGATTTAAGCCGCAGGCAGCTGGCTCATATCCTGCTTGAAATCTCCGGGTTAATTGATGTTGAAGTAATTATCTATACTAATTTCCACGAACACCTTGAAGATTTAAACAAGTTCCGCAGTGTAGTGAACATGCATGAACAAAACGGCAGGGGTGTTCTGCTTTTAGAAACATCGCTTGAACCGATAGAGAAAATGGCAAACTATTTCACATGGGTCAGCTACGGCCAGATCCGTTTTGAAGGCAGTGTGGAAAAGGGTGTTGAGAGTTACAATAAGTATCTCCGGGATAAAAGCATGGTCAAAAACATTGAACAGGAAGCGCTGTTTGATCTTGAATGGAAAAGGCATGTTTACGAAGACGAAATGTACAGTGAAAACTTTAAACGTCTCGGCAAGCAGCAGGCGTCGGTACTCGACAATATCAACATCCGTAAAATTATTGTGACACTTGTACTTGTATTTCTGATGGTGCTGTCGGCTCTTGTTATATTTATGAATATTTCATTTATCGGGGAATCGCCGACATTTACAGAGGAACAGCAAAACCTCAATGAAGAAGTGACATCAGAACGTCTGTCCTACGCGTTTGCAGACAGAGACGGCCTTGAGATTAACGGCACCACGCTGCCGCAGTATACACTTCTTGAAGTGACATCGGCTGATGAGGAAACATACACCGTAAATTACGAGGGCGCTGAAAAAACAGTGAACCGTAATGAAGTGATTTACTTCAATCCGGCAAGTCTGTATACAGAAGAAGACTTTATGAACCTGCTTCAATATGCGAGTCCGGTAATTCAGAATAACTATCTGTTTTACTCAAACTATTTAAACGGTGACCGGGCGTTCCTTGAAGAGAATATTACATTTGATGTTCTCGATGAGAATCACGGCAGCGTGGCAGGCATTCCAATTACGTATCATTTTTCAGGAGATACTGTATTCTCCATGGAATTTGAAGGTGCCGAAAATAATGAGATTACCGAAGATTTAAATCTGACTGATGGAGTTACTATTTTCAGAGTGGATGAAGGATTTATGATTTATGACAGTGTTCAGAATAACTGGAATTATTTGAGGAGGTAGGTGCGCGGATATGAATTACAGAGTTAAATACTTACTTAGACGCGTATTCAGACAGGCTGACAGATTTACGCTGTTAAACTTAACGCCTGTGCTCATTTACATTGCGGGACTTGCGCTGCTTTTCATCGGTTTTATGACTGCTGAAGACAGTACGATGGTCCGGGTGCTGTACGGCACAGTCGGTTTTATGGCTGCGGTATGGATATTCAGTATGGTAATTCTGAATAAGAATGAAGCGTACGTTAAAGATTCTATTTTAAAAGTAAATTATATACCGCTGTATTTACGAATACTGCCGACGATGATTTACCAGACAATTATGTTTATGATATTTATAACGATGTACAGCGCCTTTACAGCACTGTTCGTCGACAATTGGATGATGAATATATACTCTCTTCTGTATTACATACTGCTCGGGGTTATTCTCGTCATTCCATTTACGATGTTATTCTTAGGCGTATCGCTGCACATTAATACAAGGAAGATTAATCCTGTGCTGTTTGTTATTGTGATTTTAATCGTTCCTGTATTTTATCTGCCGGAGCAGCTGCCTGCTGTAGTGGAGAATATCTTCAGTCTGAATCCATTTTATTATGTGATTAACGGGTTGCAGAATAATTCAATTCATCAGGCATGGTCCGTAAACCGTCTGCCTTTTGATGTACTGTACGTTACGCAGGTCGCTATTTTGTATTTATGGATGTTCGAAGCATATAACAAAATGAAAATTCAATTATATAATGAAAAAAACAGCATGCCTGAATCATAGGCATGCTGTCATTTTAATTACTGGCTAATTTTTGCTGCAGTTTCGTTTCTGAATACACCCATCCGGTGTAGCTCGACTGCACGTCGTAATCATCCTTATCAAGATGCATAATGCAGACGAAAGGATAATGTCCATCTTTTAAATACCTGAGATCGATATATCTGACTTCCACCGTATCCTCGCTTAATTCTTTAATTTCATAACGGTATATCGAAGAGAAGAATGTGAAAGACATAAAGTTTTTATCATATTTTACTGCTTCGAATAATTCTCCTTCAAGCGGACCAATCTTATCAAAGCGGTCGTAAAATACTACCTGGTCTTTAAAGGTGCGGCCGACATAATATGCGTCTTCTGCAACGACTACAACCCGCCATTCATTGAAGCGGATTGTCGGCAGACAGAACACGCGTGTAATTTCATCATCCGGCAGACGCTGTTTAATCTTATCAATTAAATATTTCTGGTAAATAAAGCGTGCAATGTAGTAAAGAATCAGTGCAGCATATAATATAATGAATAGTGTAACCGGGTTAAAACCGATAAACCACAGTATAAAGTATGCGATATGCATCACAATCATCGGAATATCGATGGTGTTTATAAACCCGAGCTGCACCCATGTATGGTTGAACGGCCGGAGCGCCTGGGTGCCGTACGCATTAAATATATCGGAAAACACGTGAAGTGATACTGCAAACAGCGACCATAAATACATATTGATGAATGGCAGTCCGAAAAACAGATTGCTTAATACGGCGAGCAAGAGAGGCCAGATAATAAGTGTAAATGGCAGAGAGTGTGTAATTCCCCTGTGATTTTTAATATATACAGCATTATTTTTCATTTTTAAGACAGTATCGAGGTCTGGAATAAGGGATGCACCGACAACTGTCGTAATAAATCCGGCAGAAACCGGATCTACGGCAGGATCGATGTGGGCCAGTCCGACAATGGTACCGCCCATTAATGTATGTGTTAATGTATCCATGATTTCACTCCGTTTCAATACGGCATTTTTATTTATAAATATAATTTAAAAAGGTGAGTTTTAAATGTTTAAAAGACCGGTATTTAATAATACATTACTTAATTGGTATCAGGCAAATAAAAGAGAACTGCCGTGGCGGGAGACTTCAGATCCCTTTAAAATATGGCTCAGCGAAGTTATGCTGCAGCAAACCCAAGTCATTACTGTTATACCCTATTTTAAGAAATTTATAACAAAATACGAGAACCTCGATGCGCTTGCAGACGCAGATGAACAGGCGCTGTTAAAGGACTGGGAAGGGCTCGGCTATTACAACAGAATCCGCAATTTTCAGCATGCAGTAAAAGAAGTACAGGAGAAATATGATTCAAAAGTACCGGACCGTCCGGAAGAGTTTTTTAAGCTGAAAGGTGTCGGTCCGTATATCGGAGGTGCAGTGCAGAGTATTGCTTTTAACAATCAGCTTGCTGCTGTCGACGGCAACGTTCTCCGTGTAATGTCGAGGCTGAACCGAGACGGCAGGGATATGACGAAAGCAAGTGTACAGAAAGATGTAAAACATTTTATCGAAAAAGATATGCCGCTTGAAGCGGGGGACTTTAACCAGGCTTTAATGGAACTCGGAGCGACAATCTGTACGCCGCGTACTCCTAAATGTGTGATTTGTCCGGTTAAAGAACACTGCGAAGCACTGAAAGCAAACGAAGTAATGCAGTATCCGCTGAAAAAGAAACAGAAAGCGAAGCAGGAATATTATTATAACGTCTACTTTATTTTGAACGATAAAGATGAAATTCTCCTCATTAAACAGGAAGATGATTTATTAAAAGGAATGTACGAGCTGCCGAGATTTGATGTGGATACTTCACTCGAATCAATTGAAGAAAAATATGATTTGCCGCTCAGTCAGCCGGGTGCACCAATCGGTGATCATAAACACGTGTTTACGCATAAAATATGGTATATGGAAGGCTATATTGTTTATACAGCGAATGAGCATGAGAATTTTATCCCGCTTAAAGATGTTAAAACACTTCCAATGAGTGTAGCAATGCAGAAAATGATTAATTTAATAAATACAGCTCCGGATTCCGAACTGTAAATTTTTAATAATAATGCTGTTATGCTATACTGTTTACGTAAATAATAAAGGTGGTGGCAGTATTATGGTGATGGAATCCATCCCAGAAGAGGGAAGCAAGATGAGGATTCAAAGCTATAAGCATGATGGTAAAATCCACCGGGTATGGAGTGAAACGACGATCTTGAAAGGTACGGATCACGTCGTGATTGGTGGTAATAATCGTACGCTCGTTACAGAAAGCGACGGACGAAAATGGGTTACGCGTGAACCCGCAATCGTGTATTTCCACAAAGATTTTTGGTTTAATGTCATTTGCATGTTCAGAGATGACGGAGTTTATTATTACTGCAACTTATCTTCACCATATGCCTGCGATGAAGAAGGAATTAAATATATCGACTACGATTTGGATATAAAAGTATATCCAGATGGTAAGTATCATCTGCTGGATGAAGATGAATATAAAGTGCACCGCAGTAAAATGAACTATCCGGAGAGCATTGACGCGATATTAAAACATCAGGTCGATGAACTGCAGCAGTGGATTGAACAAAAAAAAGGGCCATTCGCTCCAGATTTTATAAAGGTATGGCACCATCGTTTTAATAATGAACATTAACCAATCGGCGAACGTTGATTGGTTTTACTAATTTTTTGGAGGAACATAAATGATCAGACGTTATATGAAATTTGTTAAACCGTATTACGGTATTATCGGTTTAACAATTTTGATCGGCATACTTAAATTTGGTATTCCGCTTCTTATTCCGTTACTCGTCGCATATGCTATAGACGGAATTATTCTTGCTGACGGACTGGCATACGATGAGCGGATAAGAATGCTTGTTCAGGTATTGCTTGTTTTTGCAGTAGTATTCGTAGTTGTACGCCCCCCGGTAGAATTCTTCAGACAATATCTAGCTCAGCGCACAAGTAACAAAATTCTATACGATATAAGAAAGAAATTATACGGTCACCTGCAGATGCTGAGTGCCAAATTCTACTCAAATAATAAAGTAGGGGAAGTCATCTCACGTGTAATTAACGACGTAGAGCAGACTAAAGACTTTATTATGACCGGCCTTATGAACGTCTGGCTGGACCTCGTTACTATTATTATCGCTCTGATTATAATGTTTAACTTAAACGTTGAACTGGCTTTCGTTTCAATGTTAATTTTCCCGTTTTATATTTTTGGTGTCTGGTTCTTCTTCGGCAGACTGAGAGCGAAAACAAGAAATCGTTCGCAGGCTCTTGCAGAAGTACAAGGGTTCCTGCATGAAAGAGTGCAGGGGATTAACGTTGTAAAAAGCTTTGCGATAGAAAACCATGAAGAAGAAAGATTCGATAAGAAAAATAATAACTTCTTAACAAAAGCATTGGATCATTCACGCTGGACAGCCTACAGTTTTATGGTAGTTAATACGATTACTGATATCGGCCCGCTGCTTGTTATCGGTTATGGTACATTCCTTGTACTGAACGAAAACTTAACTGTCGGTGTACTTGCTGCATTCGTAGCATATCTGGAACGATTATACGGTCCGCTCAGAAGATTAGTATCTTCATCAACTGCACTGACTCAGAGTATTGCATCAATGGACAGAGTGTTTGGACTCTTTGACGTTCCTTATGATGTTAAAGATGAAGAGGGCGCTGAGCCGATTAAAGATGTTAAAGGTCATATTCAAATCAATAACGTTTCATTTAAATATGATGAAAATGATAATGATATCCTGAAAAATATCAACCTGGATATCGAGGTTGGAGAGACCGTCGCATTTGTCGGAATGAGCGGTGGAGGTAAATCGTCACTCGTATCGTTAATTCCAAGATTTTATGATGTCACAGCCGGCAGTATTAAAATCGATGGTCAGGATATAAGAGATGTTACCGTCCGGTCATTAAGAGATAACCTCGGTATTGTGATGCAGGATAATATTCTTTTCTCGGATTCTATAAAAGAAAATATTCTCCTTGCTAAACCGGATGCAACAGAAGAAGAAGTTCTTCTTGCTGCACAGCGTGCCAATGCACATGAATTTATAATGAATTTAGAAGAAGGGTATGATACAACGGTAGGTGAACGCGGTGTGAAATTGTCCGGTGGACAGAAGCAGCGTATCGCCATTGCACGTGTATTCCTTAAAAATCCGCCGATTCTAATTCTGGATGAAGCGACCAGTGCACTGGATCTTGAAAGTGAAAGCATTATTCAGGATACTTTAGATAAACTGTCATCTGACAGAACGACATTGGTTGTTGCACACAGACTGTCAACTGTCACTCATGCTGACAAAATTGTCGTTATTGAAAACGGCCAGATTTCAGAAATGGGTACACATACTGAACTGATGACTAGAAACGGCGCTTATAAAAACTTATACGATATTCAGGGTTTATAAAGGACTGACTTTTTAAATGAATTATTTAGATATAGATTTTTTAAGTGATAATACACTGGAAGCTGCCAGACAGCTGCTCGGTACAGAAGTTGTCACAGAGATCGATGGTGAGAAAACAAGCGGTTATATTACTGAAGTCGAAGCGTATCTCGGTTTAAACGATAAAGCAGCGCATACTTTTAACGGGAAGATAACGAAAAAGAATGCGATGATGTTCGAACCATACGGTCATATATACGTGTACACAATGCATGGACACAACTGTATGAATTTTGTGACGACGTCAGATCGTCCGGAAGGAATACTGATACGTGGAATTGAACCGCATCAGGGTATCGAAGTAATGAAGAACAGACGCGGTAAAGATACTGATTTAACGACCGGACCCGGTAAACTGACTAAAGCACTTGGTATTACGAGAGCTGAACATAACGGTACGAAGATTAACGGAGAAATACTGCATGTGCTCGCGGGGAAAAAGCCCGCAGTAATTGAAGAAACTAAACGCATCGGTATTGATAATAAAGAAGAAGCTGTCGATTACTTATACAGATTCATCGTTAAAGGCAATCCTCATATAAGTAAATTTAAAGGAAAAGCTGATAATAATAATGGATGGCAATAAAAAACTGCGGGGAAGTTTCCCCGCAGTTTTTTATATATCTAGAGTTTCATCCTGGATATCAATTTTGTTTTTCTCGGTATGATAGCTGAAGAAACTGTTGGCCAGTCTGTCGACTCGGTCAACCGCACGTGAGTATTCATGCAGTGATGTAATAATTTCCAGTATATTTTCAAATTGGAGTTTATCATCTTCATCAGTCAGCTGTGAGTACTCTTTAAGGAAATGCTCCATTAAGCTTATTTCATAGTAGTGCGAGCCCTCGACATAAAGATCTGATGTTTCAGGTTTAATTTTTTCAGTGAATTTCATAAACACCTGTTCGTGATAAGCCATCATTTCATCCATTTCAATACGGATATGATATTTTAAATCATCCGGCAGATGCTTGTAATCATTTTCGTAACGGTTAATACGTTTAAGCAGATTATATGCCTGTCTCGTCGAAGCGATTAAATGCTTGAACAGGACTTTACGTCTGTGATCACCGAAACGCTGTTTTTTAAACAGGTTGCGTTCTTCTTTATACCATGAATACATGGTTTCCAATTTTGTAACACGTTTTTGCAGCTGCTCAAGGTCTTTTTTAACATTCTGTGATTCAGTGACTGCATTCAGTTCGAGACGCATCCACTTGAAAATGTCATTCGCAATATTAAAACAGTTATGATACATTTTCGTTTCATAACGCGGCGGTATAAAGATCAGATTAACGAGCAGTGATACGAGAACACCAATCATCACAAGAGAGAAACGCGTACCGGCAACAATCAGGAAATCAGTTGTGCCGAGGTCAGCACCAAAAGGCACATCCATTATTGCAACAACGGTAATGACTGCAAGTGTCGACACACTTTGTAATTTAAAGAATAAAAGCATCGCGAGCACTAATATTACAGTCAATCCGATAATCAGGACGTTACTGCCAAAGAGCAGTACCATGACAATTGCTGAAATTGCTCCGATTGTGTTACCTCTGAATTGGTTCCAGGTCGTTTCAAGAGAACGGTATACATTAGGCTGCAATGCATTGACCGCAGCAATTCCGGCGATAAGCGCCGGTGTTAAGCCAATTTGATTTGTAATTAAGAAAGTTAAAACAACGGCTATACCCGTTTTTAATACTCTAGCACCAAAACGCATGGCACCAACTCCTAAAGGTCATTTTTGAACACGTCTTCAACTATAGCAAGTGTATCATCAATATCTTTATCTGTGTGTTCTGTCGTTAAGAACCACGCTTCGTATTTCGAAGGTGCGATGTTGATACCGCGGCTGATAAGTCCTCTGAAGAACTTCGCAAACACTTCTCCATCACTTCTTTCAGCCTGTTTGTAATTTTTAACTTCTTCATCAGTAAAGTAGATAGTCAGTGCACCGACTAAGCGGTTAATGTTAGCAGTGACATTGTATTTTTCAATTAAATCGTTAAGACCGGACTCCAGTTTCTCACCGAGTCTGTCGAGTTCATTGTAAACACCGGGCTGTTCGAGTACTTCGAGACATGCAATACCAGCAGCCATGGACAGCGGATTCCCGGCCATTGTTCCGGCCTGGTATGCAGCGCCGAGGGGAGCAACACTTTCCATAATGTCAAGTCTGCCGCCGTAAGCTCCGATTGGTGTACCGCCGCCGATAATTTTACCCATGGCAGTTAAATCCGGAGTAACTCCAACTATATCGGTAGCTGAGCCGTAACCGAAACGGAATGCTGTGATGACTTCATCGTAAATAACCAGCGAACCGTTTTCGTGTGAAATATCGTTAACCGCCTGTAAAAATCCTTCTTCAGCTTCAACGATACCGAAGTTGCCGACTATAGGTTCAACAAGTACTGCTGCAATTTCGTCGCCGAAATGGCTGATTGCAGTTTTAAAATCTTCAATATTATTGAAAGGAACGGTAATTACATCCTGTGCAACACTTTTAGGTACGCCGGCAGAGTCCGGTGTGCCAAGCTGTGAAGGACCGCTGCCTGCTGCAACGAGAACCAGATCAGAATGACCGTGGTAACAGCCTTCAAATTTAATTACTTTATTGCGTCCTGTATAAGCACGGGCTACACGGATTGTCGTCATTACAGCTTCTGTTCCTGAGTTGACGAAGCGTACACGTTCTAACGAAGGAATCGCATTACGCAGTTTTGTCGCAAAGTCGATTTCAAGCTGAGTCGATGTTCCGTAAAGTATACCTTTACTTGACTGCTCAGTAATCGCTTCATGAATTCTTGGATGTGCATGTCCTGTAATAATCGGGCCATACGCAGCAAGGTAGTCGATATATTTGTTGCCGTCGACATCGAAGAAGTAGGCACCTTCTGCTCTTTCCATAACAAGCGGTGCACCGCCGCCTACAGCTTTGTAAGATCTTGATGGTGAATTGACGCCGCCTAAAATGACTTCTTCAGCATCGATTTGTAATTTTTTTGAATTCGTATGATTATACATGATTTCATCCTTACTTTCCGTCAGTTTTATTCATTCAATATAATACCATACATCGTGTAATTATTTAAGGAAGTAGAATGGTTTAAACTATTCCCGGGAAAGGGTATTATATATGTATAGATTAATTAATGATGAAAAGGATGACTTATAAATGGAGAAATTTCCAAAGTTTGAATTAGAAAACCAGAATGGTGAAATCGTATCTAATGATTCATTAAAAGGACGGACAGTAATTTATTTTTATCCGAAAGATAATACACCTGGATGTACTACACAGGCATGCGATATGAGAGACAGCATGACGGATTTGAATGAACTTGGTGTAACTGTATACGGTGTAAGCGGGGACAGCAAAAAGAAACATCAGAACTTTATTGAAAAACACGGCTTAAATTTCGACTTATTAGTCGATGAAAACTTTAAACTGTCTGAGGAACTCGGCGTCTACGGACCGAAGAAAGCATTCGGTAAAGAATTTAATGGTATTACGCGTACAACATTTGTACTTGATGCTGATTCGAACATCCTGAAACGTTTCGATAAAGTAAAGGCATCGGCGCATGCGGATGAGCTGAAAGATTTTCTGAAAGAGGGATAATCATCATGAATATTACTTCAACTGTTAAATTAAGAGAAGAAATGGTTAAGAAAATAGACGGGGAATATAACTATTTATATGTAGAGAAAGAAAATATGACCGGTGAAATCAAATCGGAAACTGATATTTTCGTTACATACGGCGGTGATTTAACTGACGGTGAAGCGGAGCAGTTTGAAAATTTGAAATGGGTGCACGTAATGAGTGCGGGCATCGATGAGATTCCGAAAGAAATTTTTGACAAAGCACTCGTAACAAATTCAACAGGCATTCATAAAATACCGATGACGGAATTTGCGGTCGGCATGCTGCTTCAGTACTACAAGAAGTTTAATCAGCTGCATGAAGCTCAAAATAATAAAGAGTGGATAACTTATTCGCGCTCAGATGAATTATACGGTAAAGAGGCTCATATTCTCGGCACGGGCAGTATCGGCAGTCATCTGGCTAAAGCGCTGCAGATTTTCGGAGTGCGCACGGTCGGTTATAATACTAACGGCCGTTCAATAGAAGGTTTTGATCAGACTCACGCAATCAGCGAGCTGAATTCACAGATCGGCAGTGCAGATATGATGGTGAATATTTTGCCCAGCACCAGGGAGACGACCAACTTCCTGCAGACAGATACATTCAAAGCGATGAAAGATGAAGCGGTATTTCTAAATATCGGCCGGGGAACAGTAATGACGGATGAGGTGCTCATTGAAGTACTTGAACAAAAGTACATCGCACATGTTTTATCGGATGTATTTAATGAAGAACCGCTGCCGGCAGACAGCCCGTTATACAGCTTTGACAATCTTACGATTACACCGCATTGTTCAGCGAAGACAAGTATGTATACTTTCAGAGCTTTTGATATCTTCATGTACAATCTTAAGTACATAAATAATGCGTCTGAAATGAAAAATGTTATCGATTATAATAAAGGTTATTAATAATAGTTTGACAATGATTTTATATTCAAAGTACAATGTATATATTAGGTATATATAAATAGAAGGAAGGATCAGTCATATGAAGATGATAGATACTCATCATGACCATTTCACAGAGTCTCTTGAGGCGCTCAAAAAAACAGGCGTGAGAATCACACCTCAAAGAAAAGCTGTTCTCAATTATCTGGTTGAGAGTGAAGTGCATCCGACTGCTGATGATATATTTCAATCACTGTCCAGCGATTTTCCAAATATGAGTGTCGCAACAGTATATAATAACTTAAAATTATTTAAACAGACGGGACTGGTTAAAGAACTGACATACGGTGATTCATCAAGCCGTTTCGATTTTAACTCAGTACCGCATTATCATATCATCTGCAGCGAATGCGGTAAGATTACAGATTTTCAATATCCGGCACTAGAAGAAGTGGAGCACCTTGCAGGTTTAGTTACCGACTACGATGTCAGTCATCACCGTTTAGAAATCTATGGTGTGTGTCCTGAATGCAGCGGCAGCGAGACAAGTAATTCGGACAGCTAAAACCAGTTCCTTCTATATAAAGGATATAAAAAGAACATAAACAAAAGTCCCGGTGCAAAATGCACCGGGACTTTTGTTTATTCGCTAGTGTTTTCTCTTTCGCGTATCTCTTCAAGCTTCTTCTCTCTGCGGTGCTTAACATTGTAATCAATATTGAATTCTTCACCTTCAAGTTCCTGATCTAATGTTAAAGGTTCTTTACAGTGCTGGCAGTAATCGACTCTGCCGAGAATTTTCGTATGACGTTCGCAGTTCGGACATTGAACAGTTACTGTACGTGCACTGATCATGCCGACCCAGAAGTAGATAACGAAACTGAGCAGGAGAGGGATTGTACCCAACACCAGGAAAATCAGCATTGCCCAAGGAGTTTCTCTGAAGAATATACCTAAGTACATTACAGCCATACCTATGAATATCATAGCAAGGGCCCAGCCGCGTATACGCATTATTTTGTTACCGGGTTTTTTCATTTATGTCACCTCTAAAATTATTCTATACTTTCTTCAGCTTATATGATAGTATATATCAAGTATTCATTTTGCATATTTAACACTCCGTTACGAAGTTGTAACATTTCTAAACAAGATGTTAATTTAATTTAGAAAAGAGTGTTGACGAAACAAGGGATACTTGATAAGATATAAAAGTCGTCAAAACACGGCGCAGTCAACGCAGCACATACTTAATAAAGACTTTAAAATAAACGTTGCATCTCTGAAACAGACATGTTAAGATATAAAAGTCGTCTAAACACGACACAACAAAACTTAACAAACACTTTAAATTAGTTGTTGCATCCGATAATCGGATGTGTTAAGATAGTAAATGTCGTCAAAAGAACGACGTAACACAAACTTAACAAAAACTTAAAAAAGCTGTTGCATCTGTAAAACAGACGTGTTAAGATAACTAAGCAGTCAACGAGAGCTTAACAAAACAAACACACAAACAACACAAAACTTTACAAGAGAACATTGAAAACTGAAT
>CANRKV010000015.1 GCA_947631305.1 uncultured Jeotgalicoccus sp. | reverse complement strand
CTCGCTGCTGCAGATACTGTCAGCGTTACAGTTTCTTCCGTTTCTTCTGTCTCATCACCGCTGCACGCTGAGAGAACCAACAGTACGGTTAATAAACACAGCAGCATAGCCAGTCTCTTTTTATTAAGGTAATTCATTTGGATTATCCTCTCAAAAACATTATTTAAATCAATATTAGTCCTTTATATTATAAAAGTAAACGCATTAAAAAGGCAGAACCTTTACTGATAAAGGTCCTGCCTGAATGTTATATGTTAAACGATATATCCGTAATTCGTAAAGATTTCCAGCGCTTCTTCAGATTGTAAATAATCATAGAAGACGCGTGCTGCACTGCCGTCTTCAACACTGTGGGACAATCCCAGTCCGTATACGAACGGTTCCAATATTGAACGCGGCGCACGTGAAATTATACGTACATTATCCTCATCCGAAATATCTGTTCTAAGAAGAAATCCTGCATCTGAATTGCCTTCCGCTATATCTTTAACAGCTGTTTCTGCATCCGCTACTTTCTCAATGCTGTCGGGATTCAGATTTTTTTCATCTTCCTGAACAAGGAGCTCTTCAGCATATGTGCCGGATAATGAATGTTCGGGATCAACAATCGTCAGTGATGCTTCATCATTATTGAAAATATCATTGTATCTGTTGATATCTTCATTGTCAGATCCTGTAACGAGTACAAGTTCATTGATAAGCAGATATTTAGTTGCAAGCTGATCTAAAATCCCTGCCTCAACAAGCGAATCGTATCCTGCATCATCGCTCGAGAAATAAATATCCATGTCCTGGTCGTTGCCTTCGATTAAATCTTCAGTCAGTTTTTCTGTATGACCATATTGAACATCAACTTTAATACCTTCGTTATTCTCTTCAAAGAGGGCAATCAGTTCTTCCATTACATCGTCAAGACTCTGCTCGGCAGTAATATGTACAACTTCGTCCTCTTCTGTAATCGGCTCTTCTTCGACAGATTGATCTGCCTCTTCTGACGCATCTTCAGATTCTTCCTCTGTACTCTCTTCGGTTTCCCGTGTCTCGTCAGTTTCAGACTCGTTATCAGAGGATTCTTCATTATTACTACAAGCTGCTAAAATCACGCACAGCGATAGTAAAAGTGCCCATCCGAGGACATTTTTTCTAATCATTGCGATTTCGCTCCTACATAAAAGATTGTATAGATTTCATTATAAACATTCTGAGCCAAAAACTACACCAATATATAATTATAAAGACGATAAAAATTGCTTATGTATTACGATTTTATTTAAACCTAAAATAAAAACCCGAGATACGGTATCTCGGGTTTTTCACACATTTCACACACATTAATAAAACACACGATAACAAAGTTTGGATTGTTATATTTTATTTATTAAAATGGTAGATCATCATCACTGATGTCTACTGGACCTTTAGAGTTCGCAAATGGATTTTCCTCTACGTTATCCTGACGCTGCTGCTGGCTGCGTCCAGTTGATTGATTCCCAGATGATTGGTTACCAGTCGACTGATTGCCGCCGTATGCATTTTGGTAAGAGTCAGCAGAGTTATAATCATTATTGCCTTGAGATTGATTACCGCTGCCTTTCGGCTCTAAGAACTGAACACTTTCACACACGACTTCAGTTACATATACTCTTTGCCCGTCTTTATTCTCGTAGTTACGAGTTTGAATTCTACCATCGATACCAACTAAGCTGCCTTTTTTAACATACTGGTTAACATTTTCTGCCTGTTTGCGGAAAACTACACAGTTGATAAAGTCAGCGCCTCTCTCACCGTTTGCACTAGTAAAAGGACGGTTCACAGCTAAGTTGAAAGTAGCGACAGCAACATTGCTTTGACTGACTCTAAGTTCAGGGTCTCTTGTTAAGCGACCAACTAAAACTACACGGTTTAGCATGTAATCAACTCCACTCAATATTTAACTTATTTTTTATCTTCAGCTTGTTCGTCACGAACAACGATATGACGAATAATGTCATTGTTGATCTTCGCTAAGCGGTCAAACTCATCAGCAGCGGCACTGTCACCGTTATACTTAATGATTTGGTAATATCCATCTTTGAAATCTTGGATTTCGTAAGCCAGACGACGTTTACCCCACTCTTTAGATTCGACGATTTCCGCACCATTGTTAGTAAGAACCTCATCAAAACGTTTAACTAACGTTGCTTTAGCTTCTTCTTCAATATCCGGGCGGATTACATATAAAATTTCATATGATCTCATCTTCTACACCTCCTTATGGTCTTTGCGGCCGAAAACACCCGTTTTCAGCAAGGAATAATTTTCATTACTCACAATCAGAAATTATAGCAATAAAATCGTATTATTACAATAGATAGGCTGTAATTAATCTTATTTAATTTTTATTCGGGAATGAGCTTTTCTGTGGACTGGTATGAGCGGAGCTCATGTGTATCCCCGGCTCTCGGGGTTGGCATGACAGAAGCTCATGTGTATCCAAGAGTCACAGGACTGGCGTGACAGAAGCTCATGCGTATTCCAGAGTCACAGGACTGGCGTGACAGAAGCTCATGCGTATTCCAGAGTCACAGGACTGGCGTGAGCTAACTTCATACCAGTCCCGCTCATTAAAAAAACTGCGGAATCTTAAATTTTAAGATTCCGCAGCACTATTAATTATTAAACGTTAAATCTGAAATGAACAACGTCGCCGTCTTTCATAATGTATTCTTTACCTTCAAGACGGACTTTACCGGCTTCTTTAGCTTTTGCTTCATTGCCCGCTTCCACAAGGTCATCGTAGCCGACTGTTTCAGCACGGATAAATCCTTTTTGGAAATCAGTATGAATAATTCCGGCACATTCAGGCGCCGTCATTCCTTTTTTAAATGTCCATGCTCTGACTTCCTGCACACCTGCAGTGAAGTATGTCGCAAGTCCAAGCAGGTCATAAGATGCTCTGACAAGTTTATCAAGGCCTGATTCAGAAAGTCCGAGTTCTTCCAGGAACATTTCTTTTTCATCGTCATCCAGTACTGCGATTTCTTCTTCCACTTTCGCAGAAATTACGATAACTTGAGACCCTTCTTCATCAGCATATTTTTTAATTGCTGCTAAGTGTTCGTTGTCTTCAAGTGATGATAAATCATCTTCAGAAACGTTTGCCACATAAAGTGTCGGTTTCTGAGTCAGCAGGTGGAAGTGTTTAACTGATTTGATTTCTTCTTCAGAAAAATCAAGTGCACGGACGGGTTTGCCGTCTTCCAGGCCTTCTTTAATTTTCGTCAGAATCTTCACTTCAGCCATTGCATCTTTATCTTTCTGCTTCGCCATTTTTTCTGCTTTCGGCAAACGTTTGTCAACACTTTCAAGATCGGCAAAAATCAGTTCCATATTGATCACTTCAATATCATCAAGCGGATTAACTTTACCTGATACGTGAGTAACGTTCTCGTCGTCGAACGCGCGGACAACCTGACAGATTGCATCAACTTCACGAATGTTTGCTAAGAATTTGTTGCCAAGGCCTTCACCTTTTGAAGCTCCTTTAACAATTCCGGCAATATCCGTAAATTCAAATGCTGTCGGAACAGTTTTTTTAGGTTCGACAATTTGTGTTAAAACGTTAAGACGCTCATCCGGCACTTCAACGATACCGACGTTTGGATCGATTGTTGCGAATGGGTAGTTGGCAGCGAGCGCACCCGCTTTAGTTATTGCGTTAAAGAGTGTTGATTTACCGACGTTCGGCAATCCTACAATTCCTGCAGTTAAAGACATAATAGTTGCTCCTTTAATTTAAAATTACTTTTTTAAGTCGTTTATCGAAATCGCGGCGCGGCATCATAATCGTCCGGTCGCAGTTTGTACATCTGATTTTTATATCCGCGCCCATACGGACAATCTGGAAACTGTTCGTGCCGCATGGATGAGGCTTTTTCATTTCAACAATATTATTTAAATCGTATTTTTTCTCCATATGTTCTTACTCCTCGGCATCATTTTGATCGAAATCGCTAATGTCCATAGTAGGTACAGATACAAATACGCCTTGTGATTCCAAATACTGTTTCAGGCGTTTACGAGTACGTCTCGTTGCACCAAAATGCTCCATCGGCTGGGTTGTCAGCATAACGCGGATCGTCGCTTCACCCTGCTGAATATCCTGCACGCCTAAAATTGCCGGCTGCTCGGTAAGCACTTCTTCTTCACGCCAGTGAATTTCGAAATATTTATTAATCATATCTTCAACATTATCCAGATTTTCCTGAATGGAGAAGTTCATATCGAGGTAGGCAACCGAATTATAACGCGAGAAGTTAATAACTTCGTTAATCGTGCCGTTCGGAATCATATATAATTCGCCTTCATAACCCTGAATACGTGATGATCGCAATCCTAATGATAACACTTCACCCTCGGCAACAGTAGTACCTGAAGTATTTACTCTGACAAAATCACCTTTATCAAACTGGTTTTCCAAAATGATAAAGAATCCGGTAATCATATCTTTCACTAAACTCTGTGCACCAAAACCAAGTGCTAAACCGACAACACCAGCCCCGGCTAATAGCGTTGCGACTGGTACGCTGAATGTTTCCAGTATTGCAACGACAACGAAGAACCAGATGAATATCGTTGCACCGTTCTGCAGCACGTTAATCAGTGTCAGATTGCGTTTATCCGAGCCCTTTAAGCGGGATTTCGATTTATATTTAAAGAAATTATTAATCAGACGGTCGGCTACTTTCGTTAAAATGTAACCCGCGATTAAAAGAATTAATGCTATTACAATATTTCTGCCGATAGTCATCCATAAATCAGGGTCCTGGAATCTTTGAATGATTTCCTGAATAAAACCTATCGGATCTTCAGAATCCGCTGTATTAAACAATGTTAAAAACTGCATAAATTAAAGCCTCTTTCTCTATTTTTTCTGAAGCATCTGAAGGATTCTCTTAAACTCTTCCTCAGACGTAAACTCCAGCTGTATCATTCCTTTGTTTTTCACTTTTTTAATTTCCACATTCGTACCGTAATGTTCTTTCAGCTGATTTTCATATCCCTGAAGGAATTTCAGCTTTTTACTCGTTTTCTTAATTGTTTTCTTTTTATCGAACGTTTTCACATATGATTCAAGCGCGCGCACGCTCATGTTTTTGGCTATCGCCTCTCGGGCGACCTGTTCCATTAAAAGCGGTTCTTTCAAAGACAGCAGTGTTCTGCCGTGCGCACTGCTCAGCTTCTGATTGTTCATCGCGCGTTTGACTGCTGCCGGTAAATTTAACAGCCTCAGCATATTCGCAATATACGATCTCGATTTACCGAGCCGCTGCGACAGCTGGTCCTGTGTCAGCTTTGCTTTAGTCATAAGTTCTTTATAACTTTCCGCCTCTTCAAGCGCACTTAAATCTTCACGCTGCAGATTTTCTATAATCGCAAGTTCCATCATTTCCCTGTCGGACATTCCGGTAACAATTGCTGGAATCTTCAAAAGTCCTGCTCTCTTACTTGCCCGGAGCCGCCGTTCCCCGGCAACCAGTGTATAGCCTTTCACTGACTTTCTGACGGTGACCGGCTGCATTACACCGTGAATTAAAATACTGTTCTTTAAATCTTCCAGTTTTTCTTCATCAAATGTCTGCCTCGGCTGGTATGGATTTTTGCGGATATCCTTAATAGACAGTTCTATAATTTCCACCGTAAACTCACCGACTTTACATAGTTAAAATACAGTTCAATTATAACAGCAACGTGCCTGTTTGTAAGTCAAAAAAGAACTCACACTGTCAGGTGTGAGCACTATTTGTATATACGTATCGTTACTTCATGCAGCTCATCGGTTTCAGATGTTTCGATGTTCACATCAATACCTTTGTCCTGCAGTTTTTTAATATCACGCTCAAAATCGTTCATCATAAATGCCACATCGTCATTAAAGTTAATCTGCTCGATGCGGACCTTCTGACGGTTCTTCACAGCAAGTTCTGTTTCTTTAACCGTCAGGTTATCCTTAACGATATTTTTAAGTACGTCGCACTGGGTATCGTTATCCAGTATCAGCAGTGCCCGCGCATGTCTTTCAGTAATTTCGTCTTTTTCAAGCGCCGTTATAACGTCGTTAGACAGTTTTAACAGGCGTAATTTATTAGCGATAAATGACTGGCTTTTGCCGATGCTCTCAGCAAGATCTTTCTGCGTAATATCATCCATCTGCAGTAACTGCTTGTATGCTCTGGCTTCTTCGATACTCGATAAATTCTCCCGCTGAATATTTTCAATCAGTGCAATCGCTGCGGATTCCTGATCTGTTAAATATTTAACGATGGCCTGGGTATCTTCATAGCCTAAATGTTTTAATGCTCTGAATCTGCGCTCGCCTGCAATAATTTCATACATGCCTTCTTCAATCGGACGCAGTGTAATCGGCTGCAGCAGCCCGTGCGCTTTGATGGAATGTGCGAGCTCCTCAATGCGCTGATGATTAAATACAGTACGCGGCTGGTACTGGTTCGGTACGATGTGTTCTATCGGTACGGTAACTAGAGAATCGTCATCAGCACGCGTTTCGCTTTTATCTATGAGATTAAATAATTTTGAAAATGGTTTTTTCACACATTCCACCACCCTTTTATTTTAATGGGGATTTATTAGGTGTACCCGGTTTACGCGGATACTTCTTAGGTGTTTTACGTTTTTTATCGATAATCATAATGTAACGGTCGCTTTCTTCTTTCGGCAATGACAGCTGGTGAACTTTTGTCAGTTCCCCGCCGAGCAAATCCAGCGCAAATTTACTCTCGTCGAGTTCTTCCTGCCCTTTTTTGCCTTTCATTACGATAAACTGACCGCCCGTACGGACAAGCGGCAGGCATAATTCAGATAAGACGTTCAACTGTGCAACAGCGCGTGCTGTGACCACATCAAACATATGTCTCGCTTCAGCATTATGGCTGCCGAATGTTTCTGCTCTGTCGTGTACCAGATGGATTTTATCGAGTCCGAGAACCGCAGTTAATTCATTTAAAAAATTAATACGCTTATTTAAAGAATCAACGATTGTGATTTTCAAGTCCGGACGGATAATCTTCATCGGGAGACTTGGGAAACCGGCACCGGCGCCGACGTCGCATAGACTCGCACCTTTTTCAATATCCGCATAAAATAAAGGTGTAATCGAGTCGTAGAAGTGTTTTAAATATACTTCTTCCTGTTCAGTTACAGCAGTTAAGTTAATTTTTTCGTTCCATTCAACAAGCATCTTGTAATAGGTATTGAACTGCCCGATTTGTTTTTCTGACAGCTCAATCCCCTGGTCTTTCAATGCATTTATAAATTCTGTTTCCTTCATGATTCTACCCTTTTCACATTACCTTGTTCGATATAGACTAAGAGAATTGAAGTATCTGCAGGATTTACTCCTGAAATACGTGACGCCTGTGCGATGTTCAGCGGCTTAACTTCTTTTAGTTTCATGCGCGCTTCTGTCGCCAGTGAATGTACCGCATCGTAATCGATGTTTTCAGGTATTTTTTTATTCTCCATACGCTTCATCTTATCGACTTGCTGTAATGATTTTTTAATATAACCATCGTATTTAATCTGTACTTCTACCTGCTCGTATTCTTCCTGATGCAGTGTAATTTCCTCGTTCAGGATTTCCATAATAGATGCATAATCCATCTCCGGACGTCTTAGTAAGTCCGCAGCTAAAATACCGTCTTTTAATGCCGCGCCGCCATGTTCAGCAACGATATTCTGCGTATGCTCATTCGGTTTAATGCGCGTTTTCTGCAGGCGCTCGAGCTCAGCATCAATGTTTGCTTTTTTCGTATTGTAACGTCCAAGTCGTTCTTCGCTGATCAGGCCGTTTTCATAGCCGATTTCAGTCAGACGGATATCCGCATTATCGTGACGGAGCAGCAATCTGTGTTCTGCACGAGACGTCAGCAGACGGTATGGTTCGTTTGTGCCTTTCGTTACTAAATCGTCGATCAGCACACCGATATATGCATCTGTACGGCTTAAGATCAGTTCTTCTTTGCCGAGCAGGTTATTCGCTGCATTAATACCGGCGATAAGTCCCTGTCCTGCCGCTTCTTCATAGCCGCTCGTACCGTTAATCTGGCCGGCAGTATAAAGATTTTTAATTTTTTTAGTTTCAAGCGTCGGCCACAGCTGAGTCGGTACTAAAGCATCGTACTCAATTGCGTAGCCTGCACGCATCATGCGTGCATTTTCAAGTCCCGGTATACTCGTCACCATTTCACGCTGAACGCTTTCCGGCATGCTCGTTGATAAGCCCTGCACGTAAACTTCTTTCGTGTTCCGGCCTTCCGGCTCAAGGAAAATCTGGTGGCGCGGTTTATCGTTAAAACGGACAATCTTATCTTCGATTGACGGGCAGTATCTCGGGCCCGTTCCCTGAACGACACCTGAATACATTGCAGACAGGTGCAGATTCGCTGTAATAATTTCGTGTGTTTCCTGTGACGTGTATGTTAACCAGCATGGCAGCTGGTCCATAATGAATTCTGTCGTATCAAAACTGAATGCGCGCGGAACATCGTCCCCGGGCTGAATTTCAGTTTTGCTGTAATCGATTGAATCTGCATTGACACGCGGCGGTGTGCCCGTTTTAAAACGGATAATTTCAAAGCCGAGGTCTTTCAGCTGATCTGCAAGAGCAAGTGACGGAATCTGGTGATTCGGTCCGCTTGAATATTTTAAGTCGCCTAAAATAATTTCCCCGCGGAGGAATGTTCCTGTCGTAATAATTACTGCATCAGCATCGTATACTGTGCCGACATTCGTTCTGACACCGCGGATAACATCATCTTCTATAATGAGTTCGTCAACGAGTCCCTGTAAAATGTCTAAATTCGGTTCCTGCTCAAGCAGTGATTTCATTTCCTGCTGATAAAGAACTTTATCTGCCTGTGCGCGGAGTGCGCGTACTGCTGGTCCTTTACCTGTGTTCAGCATCCGCATCTGAATGTGAGTTTTGTCTATAACTTTTGCCATCTGGCCGCCGAGCGCATCTACTTCACGCACAACGATTCCTTTTGCCGGTCCGCCGACAGAAGGGTTACATGGCATAAATGCGATGTTATCCAGATTAATCGTCAGCATCAGTGTATTTAATCCTTTGCGGCTTGCTGCAAGCCCCGCTTCAACACCAGCGTGACCTGCTCCGATAACTATCACATCATATTTAATATTGCCGGTCATTATTTAACCTCCTGTATTTACTTCCCTAAACAGAATTGTCTAAAGAGTTTATCTATTAATTGTTCCGATACGTCTTCACCGATAACTTCACCGAGCAGTTCCCATGTTTTTATGAGATCGATCTGAATAATATCCACCGGCACATCCATTGCTGCCGAAGATATCGCATCTTCAATCGATACTTTTGCCTGCTCGAGTAAATTAATGTGACGGTTGTTCGATACGTATGTCGAATCCGTCGATGACAGGCTGCCGTCGAAAAACATCGTCTGGATTTCGTTTTCCAGCTCGTCGACGCCCTCACCATTTATAATGGATGTTTTAATTAGTGGTATTTTAAAATGTTCTTCCAGATAGTTAAGATCCAGATTATTTTCAAGATCGAGCTTATTCACAATTCCGATTACTTTTTTATCGTCTACTGACTCTAAAAGCTCAATGTCTTCCGGTGTCAGTTCATCGTTGTTATTCATCACGTATAAAATCAGTTCTGCGCCTTTAAGTGCTTCCCGTGAACGTTCCACACCGATTTTTTCAACGATATCATCCGTTTCACGGATACCCGCGGTATCGACGAGTTTTAAAGGAATACCGTTAACGTTAACGTATTCTTCCAAAATATCGCGCGTCGTGCCCGCCACTTCAGTAACAATCGCTTTATTATCCTGAATTAAATAGTTTAATAAAGAACTTTTGCCAACGTTCGGCTTACCGACGATAACCGTGCTTAAACCTTCGCGTAAAATACGGCCTTCAGAACTCGATTTCAGCAGTGCATCGATATTTTCATTTATTTTTTCCGCTTCCGATAACAGCAGTGATGTCGTCGTTTCTTCAACGTCATCGTATTCCGGATAGTCGATATTCACTTCAACCTGTGCGAGAATGTTTAAAATACTCTGGCGCAGTTCTTCAATATAAGTTTTTAAGCGTCCCTGCACTTGCTGGTTCGCAACTTTTGATGCCTGATTCGTTTTCGCGCGGATAAAGTCCATTACCGCTTCTGCCTGTGATAAGTCTACCCGTCCGTTTAAAAATGCGCGTTTCGTAAATTCCCCGGGTTCTGCCATTCTGGCGCCGTTGTTTAACGTCAGCTGCAGTACGCGGTTCACTGTATGAATACCGCCGTGGCAATTAATTTCCACGATGTCTTCTCTCGTGTAAGTCTTCGGTGCACGCATTAATGCCACCATTACTTCCTCGACCGTTTCTCCGGTTTTCGGATCGATGATATGCCCGTAGTTAATCGTGTGGGAATCTGTGTCACTTAATTTTTTCGCACCTTTATACAGACGGTCTGCAATTTCAATCGCATCTTCACCTGATAAACGAACGATAGCAATCGCCCCTTCACCAACTGGTGTGGAGATGCTTGAGATCGTTTCAAATTGCATGTTAAAAACTCCTTTATTTCTTAGTAATAACGACGTAGCGGTTCGGTTCCCGTCCTTCTGAAGACGTCTCAATATTTTTCATTCTGCTTAAGACGTGGTGCATTGTTTTACGTTCGAAAGAAGGCATCGGCTCCATTTTAACCGGGCCGTCCGTACGCATTGCTTTTTTCGCCATATTAACCGCGAGGCTCTCGAGCGTTTCACGGCGTTTTGCACGGTAATCTTCCACATCGAGGAATACTGTACCGTAGCTTTTATATATTGTATTGAAGTAATTTTGTGCGAGTTCCTGCAGTGCATTTAAAGTCTGGCCGCGCTTGCCGATAATTTTAGCTGCAAGCTCCGCGTGAAATTCAATCGTCACCGTCGTATCTTTTATACTGATCTCAGTATCGTTTGGAATGTTCATTTCATGAACAACACGGGAAATATAATCAGCCGTATCATCCGCTGCACTATTAATAGGAGATTCATACACTGTATGCTCGTCTTCAATGTCGTCTTCAAACTTCGTTTCAGCTGCTGCCGGCTCCGGAGTGACGAGTGTTTCAGGAACTTCTTCTGTAATTTCAGTCTCTATCGGCTGTTCTACCGGTTCCTGCACTTCTTCTGGCTGTATCTGTACCGGTTCTGCAGTTTCTTTCTGCTCCGGCTGGGTTCTCTCTTCAATCATCGCTTCAATAGAACCATATGTTTTCAGTTCCGGATTAATGACTGTCAGCTGCACTTCTGCATCGCGTTTACCAAAACCTAAAAATCCGCCGCTTCCGCCGTCAATTACTTCAATCTTAATATCGTCTTCAGTTACGCCAAGTTCGTGTAATCCTTTTGCAACTGCTTCATCTACTGTCTTCTCAGTATAAATTCTGTACATAATACTACCCCCGTATTATTTAATACATTTCGCGATTTTTAAGACATGCAATAATGATTTTTCCATCTCGTGATAGTTCATATCTTTGACGGGATTTCGAGCAATAACTACATATTCACGCGGCTTCAGCTCTGTTTTATGATGCTGATAAAATGCGCGGACGCGCCGTTTTATCTGGTTTCTTTTCACCGCGTTACCAAGCCTTTTGGACACACTGATGCCGAGTCGGAGATGAGGTATTTCATCGTTGTCCCTTAAATACACGACAAACTGCCTGTTGGCATACGATTTCCCTCGTTTAAAAATCAGTTTAAAATCTTTTTCTTTTTTAATCCTATATCGCTTTTTCATCATTATTACGCTCTTTCATATCTATGATTAATTATTATACTAAAAAGCACCAGTTTTATAAAACATCCGGTATTGGCGCAAAAAAAAAGATCATCCTCGTCAGATGATCTAATGGTTATGCAGAAAGAACTTTTCTTCCTTTTCTTCTACGGCGTGCAAGAACTTTGCGTCCGTTTTTAGTACTCATTCTCTCACGGAAACCGTGTACTTTTGCACGTTTACGTTTATTCGGTTGATAGGTACGTTTTACCATTAATGACACCTCCGTTTAAATATATATCTCTAGCTTTTATCGTCTCTTAGAATTGCAACTATTAAAGAATACCAAAAATAGGCTGTCTTTTCAACTTTTTATTTTAGATTCCTTCTATGAGATATCTGTAAATCAATAATAAAATGTGGATAACTATTTTGCAACAGAAAGTTATCAACAGTTTAAAAATAGGTTTCCCCACAAATCCACAGCCTGTAAGCAAAGTTTTGTGGAAAAGTGTTAATTCTGTGCATAACTCGTAAAGCTATTGATATGTATAGCAAAATTAGTTATACTTCTACCCATATCGTTGTGGATAAGTAACGGCACTCATATAGTTATCCACAGAATGTGCATAACATGTGCATAACTTCTCTACACCTGTGCATATCAGTTATCCACAGGCTGTTATATGTGAATAAGAAAGGAATATTTTATGAGCAGTTTAAATAGTATTTGGGAAAATGTTCTTGAAAACATCAGTGAGAACATCCCTACCGTCAGTTTTCAAACCTGGTTCAAAGATACAAAACTGATCGATTTAAATAGTACCGATGCTATCGTTAAAGCGGATAATGAATTCCAGCAGGGCTGGCTGTCCGAAAAATATTTAACATTGATTGAAAAGAGCATCTACAGCGCAATCGGTGAAAAAGTTTCAGTTAAAATTGTCTTTCAGGACGAGAAACTGGATAACTCAGCACCTGCGCAAAATAAATCAGCTGATAAAAACAATGATCAGGCAATGAATGTCCCTGTTAAACATGCATTAAATGCGCAGCACACATTTGATACGTTTGTTATCGGCAACGGCAACCGCTTCTCCCACGCCGCTTCCCTCGCTGTAGCGGAAGCGCCTGCGAAAGCTTACAATCCGCTGTTTATATATGGCGGCGTCGGTCTTGGCAAAACGCATTTAATGCACGCAATCGGCAACTACGTGCTGGAACACCGTCCGAATGCGAAAGTCGTTTATTTATCGAGCGAAAAATTTACGAATGAGTTCATTAACTCAATCCGCGATAATAAAACAGAGCAGTTCCGCAACAAGTACCGCAATGTCGATGTACTTTTAATTGATGACATTCAATTTTTAGCAGGTAAAGAATCAACGCAGGAAGAATTTTTCCACACGTTTAACTCCCTGCATGAAAATGATAAGCAGATTGTTATCTCAAGCGACCGTACGCCAAAAGAAATTCCAACGCTTGAAGACCGTCTCCGTTCGCGTTTCGAATGGGGCTTAATGACTGACGTGACACCGCCTGACCTTGAAACAAGAATCGCGATCCTCCGTAAAAAATGTGAAGAAGAAAATGTAGAAATTCCAAATGAAGCGATGATCTACATTGCCAACCACATTCATACGAACATCCGTGAACTGGAAGGTGCACTGACGCGCGTTGCAGCTTATGCAAAAATTTCGAATCAGCCGATGACACCTGAAGTTGTATCTGAAGCGCTGAAGGACCTTGTCACTACAACGAAATCAAAGCGGATGACAATACACGACATCCAGGTTGCTGTCAGTGAGTACTACGGCATTCATATCGATGAGCTCGGTTCTAAAAAACGGACGAAGTCCATCGCCTTCCCGAGACACGTCGCAATGTATCTGTCACGCGAACTGACGGACAATTCGCTGCCTAAAATTGGTGAAGTGTTCGGCGGCCGTGATCACACGACTGTTATTCATGCACATGAGAAAATTTCGAGGCTTGTTTCGGAAGATGAGTTATTCAAAGATGAATTGAAGGAAATCGAGAAAAAGCTGAATTAAAAACTAATGTGAATACTGTGGATAAATGTTACACTGTAGTCAACACTTTGTACACATGTGGATAACTTAGTACGTATAGGCTCAGTGCAGTTTTCCACATATCCACAGGGCCTACTATTATTACTATTATTTTATATACTATATATCTATTAAATAAGGAGTACTTGCTTATGAAAATCAGTATTAAAAGACAATATTTCATCGAACAATTAAATCATTGTTTAAAAGCTATTTCACCAAGAACTACACTGCCAATTTTAAACGGGATAAAAATCGATGTATCTGATGATCAAATGATACTTACCGGCAGTGATTCGGAAATATCTATTGAGATTACAATTCCAACAGAACTTGATAATGAAGAAATTCTTGAAATCGAAGAACCGGGTTCAGTCGTTTTAACAGGACGTTTCTTTGTAGATATTATTAAAAAACTTTCCGGTGATTTTGTAGATTTGGAAACAAACGACAACTTCCAGACTAAAATTACTGCAGGAAAATCAGAATTCAACTTAAGCGGGAACGATTCAAACCAGTACCCACTCCTGCCTGAAGTTAACGATGCTGACAGCTTAGTACTCTCATCTGCAGTCTTAAAAACAATTATTAATCAGACTAACTTCGCAGTGTCTTTATCTGAAACACGACCTGTGTTAACTGGTGTTAACTGGAACTTTAACGAAGACCATATTTCTTTCACTGCCACAGACTCTCACCGTCTTGCATTAAGAAGACTGCTTGATAAAACATTTAACACGGAAATTTCAAATGCAATTATTCCCGGTAAATCATTATCAGAACTGAGCAAAATTCTTACAGACTCTGAAGAAGACGTAGAAATTAACCTGTCGCAGAACCAGGTCCTCTTCACCTACGGCAATATGCGTTTTATCTCTCGTTTACTGGAAGGCAACTATCCGGATACATCCCGTCTGTTCCCTGAAAACTACGAGACGAAAGTTAACGTTAACAATTCTGAGTTCTACCATGCGATTGACCGTGTATCACTGCTTGCACGTGAAGGCGGCAATAACGTTATCCGCATGACTGTGGAAAACAACAACGTGGAATTAACATCGAACTCTCCGGAAGTCGGTACGGTAAATGAAGACATCAATGCTACAGCTATTGAAGGCGAAGGCATTAAAATTTCATTTAACTCAAAATATATGATGGAAGCACTCCGTGCGATTCAGGATGAAGAAGTGACAATTGAATTCTTCGGCACGATGAGACCATTCACTATTACACCGAGCGAATCATCTGAAGTTGTACAGTTAATTTTACCGATCAGAACATATTAATTCTGAATTAAATATTCGAGACCATGCCTTTTTTGATAAAAAACGGGCCTCTGGTCTCTTTTTTCGTTTACAGGTAGGTAAAAGCCTTTTTGCCCATAAAACGCTCTAAACGCTTTATTTGGCCTTAAATAATGAAAATATATGAAAAATGTAGTATAATGAATGAGTATGTAATAGGAGGTTATGTCTATGGAAACGATTCATTTGGATGGCATGATAACACTCGGTAAATTTTTAAAATATAAAAATATTATCGGTACGGGCGGCGAAGCTAAATGGTTCTTAAGCGAGAATGAAATATTTTTAAACGGAGAGCCCGAAAACCGACGCGGCAAAAAACTGCACGATGGTGACGAATTAGTCATTACAGGTGTCGGCGAATATAAATTTAAGTATCCGGTGCAATGATACTAAACGAAATTAAACTCACAGATTTCAGGAATTACGATTCCCTGTCCCTGGCATTTCATCCTAAGCTGAATATTTTTATCGGCCATAATGCCCAGGGGAAAACAAACCTGCTTGAGGCAATTTACTTTCTGTCCCTGGCTAAAAGTCACAGGACTTCAAAAGATAAGGAACTGATTCAGTTCGGTGCGGAGGAAGCATATATTAACGGGACGATTACGACAACGCGCAGTACGCTGCCTTTGTCGATCGGTATTGCCAAAGGCGGGAAGCGGGCCAAGGTCAATCATCTTGAAGTCGGAAAACTGTCGCAGTATATCGGTCATTTGAATACCGTGCTCTTTGCGCCGGAGGATCTTAATATCGTTAAGGGCTCCCCTCAGGTCAGAAGAAAATTTATTAATATGGAGTGCGGTCAAATATCGAAATTATATTTGAACCATTTATCCGACTATAATAAAGTGCTCGCCCAGAAAAATCAGTATTTAAAATCGAGAAACGTCGATCAGATTATGATTGAGGTACTGAACGATCAGCTTGCACATCATGCAAGCTTAATTATTTTAAAGCGTGAGCAGTTTATCTCAACGATCGAGCGTCATGCTTCAAAAATTCATGCTGATATTTCAAACGGCAGGGAAATTTTAAACGTAGTCTATAACCCCAATATTAAATATAAAAGCGATAATTCAGAAGCGCTGACAGCGGAAATATCCGCTCTGTTAGCTGAGAATTTAAATAAAGAAATCGAACGAGGGACTTCGCTGGTCGGTCCGCATCGGGACGATATCGGTTTTACGATTAATGATTTTGACGTTCAGACATACGGTTCCCAGGGGCAGCAGCGTTCGACTGCGCTGTCGGTTAAACTTGCGGAGCTCGAATTAATAAGAGAAGAAGTCGGAGAATATCCGGTACTGCTTCTTGACGACGTACTCAGTGAACTCGATGAAGTGAGACAGGCGCATTTATTAACTTCAATCCGGGACCGTGTACAGACGTTTGTAACGACCACTTCAATAAGCGATATTAACCATCAGATTATGGATGATATGCAGCTCTTTGAAATAGAAAACGGCAAAA
Source organism: uncultured Jeotgalicoccus sp. (assembly GCA_947631305.1). Taxonomy (GTDB): domain Bacteria; phylum Bacillota; class Bacilli; order Staphylococcales; family Salinicoccaceae; genus Jeotgalicoccus. Next base: position 981 of record CANRKV010000015.1, on the reverse strand, counting down.
TCAAAATCGATGAATAACGGAAGGTGAAAACATGGCTGAACAAAATATGGATCAATATGGTGCAAGTCAGATACAGGTATTAGAAGGTCTTGAAGCGGTTAGAAAAAGACCGGGTATGTATATCGGCTCGACATCATCACGCGGACTGCACCACCTTGTGTGGGAAATTATCGATAACAGTATCGATGAGGCGCTGGCAGGATATGCTTCAGAAATTAATGTCACTATTGAAAAAGACAACTGGATTAAAGTAACGGATAACGGACGCGGTATTCCTGTTGATATACAGGAGAAAATGGGCCGTCCGGCAGTTGAAGTTATTTTAACAGTACTGCACGCCGGCGGTAAGTTTGACGGCGGCAGCTATAAAGTTTCCGGCGGACTGCACGGTGTCGGTTCATCAGTTGTTAACGCACTGAGCTCGACACTGGAAGTTTACGTTCACAAGAACGGCGAAGTACATTATCAGAGTTACACACGCGGTGTACCTGATGCAGACTTAAAAGTAATAGATACAACTGATAAAACAGGAACGATTATCCGTTTTAAAGCAGATAAAGAAATTTTTACTGAAACAACGGTATACGAAATTGAAATTCTGCAAAAACGTATTAAAGAACTCGCTTTCCTGAATAAAGGACTCGAGATTAATTTAACCGATGAACGTGAAGAAGAACCTGTTGAATTTAAATATCATTATGAAGGCGGTATTAGATCTTACGTCGAAGAGTTAAACAAGACGAAAGAAGGACTTCATGAAGAAATTATTTATATGGATGATTCAAAAGATGAAATCGAAGTTGAAATTGCGATGCAGTACAACCTCGGTTATACATGTACACTTCTGACTTATGCCAACAACATTTATACGCATGAAGGCGGAACGCACGAAGACGGCTTTAAACGTGCACTGACGAAAGTAATTAACAACTATGCAACAAAACAGAATCTGATTAAATCGACGGAAGAGCGTTTATCCGG
>CANRKV010000014.1 GCA_947631305.1 uncultured Jeotgalicoccus sp. | reverse complement strand
ACAGCTTGCGGGTCAACCCCCTGAGTGTCCATACCCTGCATCTGAGATTCTAACTGACTCGTAAACTGATCAATTTGAGCCGGGTCATTCATAGTAACTAATGAGAAAAACAAAATCCCTGCAGTAAATGCCAGCAGTATAAGCCAGCCAAGCCAGCCAAATATTCTTTCAGCGATACGGCTGACCGGTTTTACAGTCTGTGTGTATTCTTTAGCCATAATAATCCTCCTAATTTGTCTTTATTGATTAATACCCATGTCACACTTTTTTAATCAAGTGACATTTAAATTGTAAAAAAGTTCATTATTACAGCTTTACGGTTTAATTATGTCCGCCGGCTCTGCATCTTTAAGCTGTTTAATCAGCAGATAAGGAACTTTACCGCTGACTTTTTCATATTCTTTAAATAGTGTTTTCTCTTCAGATTTTGACGGTACAATTTTTTTGAAGTCATTATATGCTTCTTCAAACTTTCCTGCCAGCACGCCTTCTTCATAACCGATTTCAACAGCTTGATAAAATGACATTACATGCAGGATTTCTTCAGTGCTCCAATCATAATCCAGTGGATATGAGTATTCATTATTCATTGTTTATACCTCCAAATAAAATAAAGGCCAGAGTGATTAACCCTGACCTTTAAAGTTTATAAAATTACATTGAGTGAATTGGACGGCCTAAAGCAACTTCCGCTGCTTCCATAGGAATTTCACCTAAAGTCGGATGCGCGTGAATTGTTAACGCGATATCCTCAAGAGTCATACCAGTTTCAACTGCAAGACCAAGTTCAGAAATAATATCTGAAGCACCGTTACCTGCGATTTGAGCACCGATAACAAGTCCGTCTTCTTTACGCGCTACAACTTTAACAAAACCGTCTGTTTTGTTAAGTCCAAGTGCACGTCCATTTGCCTGGAACGGGAACTTGCCTGTAACGACTTCGATATCTTTTTCTTTAGCTTGTTTTTCATTGTAACCGACTGTAGCCAATTCAGGCTCAGTGAAGCAGACAGCAGGCATAGCGATGTAATCAACTTCTGATTTTTCACCGGCAATTGCTTCTGCTGCAACTTTACCTTCGTAGCTTGCTTTATGAGCAAGTGGAAGTCCGTCAACGATATCACCGATAGCATAGATGTTTGAAACGCTTGAACGCGACTGTTTATCAACTTCGATCAGTCCGCGATCGCTCATCTTAATACCAAGTTCTTCAAGACCAAGCTCATCAGTGTTCGGTCTGCGTCCAACTGTTACCAGAACGTAATCCGCTTCAACTTCATGAGTTTCATCTTTTGCTTCATAAGTTACTTTAACGCCGTTTTCTGTCTCTTCAGCAGATTTAGCCATTGCTTTAGTAACAATCGTAGCGTTTTTAGATTTCAGATTTTTCTTAACTAACTGAGTCATCTGTTTTTCGAAACCGCCTAAAATATCAGGTGTTCCTTCAAGAATCGTCACTTCTGTACCGAAGTTAGCATAAGCTGAACCAAGTTCAGTTCCGATATATCCGCCGCCGATAACGATCAGTTTCTCAGGTGCTTCTTCAAGCGCTAATGCACCTGTAGAATCCAGAACACGGCCGCCGAATTTGAATCCCGGGATTTCAATCGGACGTGAACCTGTAGCGATGATTGCATTTTTAAACTCGTAAGTTTGTGACTGCTTATCATCCATGACTTTTAATTTGCTGTCGTCTACAAAGTAAGCTTCACCTTTAACAACATTGACTTTATTGCCTTTTAAAAGCATGTCAACTCCGCCGACAAGTTTGTTTACTACGCTGTCTTTAAACTCCTGAACTTTAGAGAAGTCTAATTTAACGCCTTCAGTAATAATACCCATGTCTTCAGAATTTTGAGCTTCCTGGTAACGGTGTGCAGATGAAATCATTGCTTTAGATGGGATACACCCAACATTTAAACATACACCGCCGATATCGCCTTTTTCTACCAATGTTACACTCTGGCCGAGCTGTGCCGCACGAATTGCAGCGACATACCCGCCGGGACCTGCACCAATTACAATTGTATCTGTTTCAATAGGAAAATCTCCAACTACCATTTTAACTACCCCTCCATTAATAATAAATCTGGATTATTAAGCAGACGCTTAATATGATTTAAAGCATTTTGAGCTGTTGCGCCATCGATTTGTCTATGGTCGTAACTAAGTGATAGTGCAAGAACACGTGCTGCGACAATTTCGCCGTCTTTAACAACAGGCTGTTCTTCAATTCGGCCAATACCTAAGATAGCAACTTCCGGCTGATTGATAACTGGTGTAAACCATTTGCCGCCTGCTGATCCAAGGTTGGAAATTGTTACAGAACCGCCTTTCATCTCTTCGGATGAAAGTTTGCCGTCACGTGCTTTTGTAGCCAGTTCGTTTATTTCATCAGAAATTTCGAACATTGAAAGTTTGTCTGCATCTTTTACAACAGGTACTACTAAACCTTTTTCAGTATCTGCCGCAATACCTACATTATAGTAATGTTTTTGAATGACTTCAAATGTTTCATTATCGATTGAAGTGTTTAATTCAGGATATTTCTTAAGTGCCGATACAAGTGCTTTAACGACGTACGGCAGGAATGTTAATTTAACATTCTGTTCTGCTGCGATTTCTTTGAACTTCTTACGGTGAGCCCACAGTGCATCGACTTCAACTTCATCAATGTGTGTCACATGAGGAGATGTGTGTTTAGAATTAACCATTGCTTTCGCAATCGCTTTTCTCATACCGCTCATCTTCTCGCGGGTTTCCATCTCACCTGTCTGCTGTTTAGCAGGAGCTTTTTGTGCAGTTTCAGAAGCAGCTGATTTGTCGTCAGCAGATTCTTCAGTCTGTGCAGGTTCAGCTGATTCAGAACCGAAGTTTTCGATATCTTCTTTAAGAATTCGGCCGTTTTTACCCGTGCCTGTTACTTCTTTAATATTGACATCATTTTCGCGTGCAAATTTACGTACAGATGGCATCGCAATAACTATCTTATCGCTGTCTGACGTGTCTTGATCCGTCTTTTTGTCTTCCTTGTTTGGAGATTCTTCAGACGCCTGTTCTTCATCAGCAGGTTTCGCTGCATCGTCAGCCGGTTTTTCTGAAGTCTTTTCAGCTTTTTCTTCAGGCTTCTCTTCAGTTTCTTCTGCAGAACCTGAATCTTCACTGCCGTCGTCAATAGTTACAATTGTCGTGCCGACTGTAGTGACTTCGCCTTCTCCGATATGAATCTTAGAAACAGTTCCATCCACAGGAGATGGAATTTCTACGACTGCTTTATCGTTTTGAATTTCTACCAATACATCATCTTCATTAATCTTATCGCCTTCGGCAACCAGCCATTTAGCGATTTCCCCTTCGTGAATTCCTTCACCGATGTCCGGGAGTTTAAATTCAAATGCCATAATTATTCCTCCTATATATTAGACTCTAGAAATCCAGCACTTCTTTTGCACGTTCAATGATATCATCTTTGTTCGGTAACCAGACACTTTCAGCCTGTGTGAACGGATAAACTGTATCCGGTGCAGTTACGCGTTTAATTGGTGCTTCAAGGTGCAGAATCGCACGTTCTGATAATTCGGATACGACGTTAGCTGCAACACCAGCCTGACGCTGTGCTTCCTGAATCATTACTGCTCTGTTAGTTTTCTTAACAGATTCGATTAATGTGTCGTAATCTATTGGTGAAACTGTACGAAGGTCGATTACTTCAACGCTTACGTCTTCTTTTCCAAGTTCTTCAGCAGCTTTCATTGCTTCCTGAACCATAGCGCCGTAGGCGATTAAAGTAATGTCTGTACCTTCCTGTTTCACACTTGCTTTACCGATTTCAACTTCGTAGTCCTCTTCAGGAACGTCTTCACGGAATGAACGGTATAATTTCATATGCTCAAGGAAAATAACAGGATCATTTGAACGGATAGCTGAAATTAACAGACCTTTGGCATCTACCGGGTTTGACGGAATAACTACGCGTAAACCAGGTGTTTGAGCCATTAATCCTTCTAATGAGTCAGCGTGAAGTTCAGGAGTGTTAACTCCCCCGCCGAAAGGCGCGCGGATAACGATCGGTGATGATTTAGATGCACCTGAGCGAACTCTGTGGCGTGCGATCTGACCTGCAATACCATCCATTGCTTCAAAGAGGAAACCGAAGAACTGAATTTCAATTACCGGACGGTAGTCTTCTAAAGTTAAGCCTAAACCTAATGACACGAGGCCGCTTTCTGCAAGTGGAGTATCAAATACACGGTCAACGCCGAATTCTTCCTGCAAACCTTCTGTTGCACGGAATACCCCGCCGTTTACACCAATGTCCTCACCAAAAACAAGGACGTTCTCATCATTTTTAAGTTCTGTAGCCATAGCATTAGTAATAGCTTGAATCATCGTCATTTGTGCCATAATTATTTAGACTCCTTTCCTTTATAATACTCATACTGTTCTTCTAAGTTAGATGGTTTTACGTCGTACATAAGATCCATCAGCTCAGTTACAGATTGTTTGTCAGTTGCATCTGCTTCTTTAAGTGCAGCTTTCACATCTTCTTTAGCCTGCTCAATTACTTTATCTTCTTCTTCTTTAGACCATAATTTTTTGCCTTCTAAATAAGTGCGGAAACGGACGATCGGGTCTTTTTTCTCCCAGTCTGTATCCTCATCAGAAGTTCTGTATCTTGTTGGATCGTCTCCAGCCATCGTGTGCGGTCCGAAACGGTAGCACAGTGTTTCTATAAGTGTCGGGCCGTCTCCTTCAACTGCACGGTCGCGTGCATCTTTCGTTGCTTTGTAAACTGCAAGTGGATCCATACCGTCTACAAGAACGCCCGGAATACCAGCTGCTACTGCTTTTTGAGCGAGTGTTGCAGCTTTACTCTGCAATTCTCTCGGTGTAGAAATTGCATAGTTGTTGTTTTGAATAACGAAGATTGCCGGTGCATTGTATGCTCCTGCAAAGTTGATTCCTTCATAGAAATCACCTTGTGAAGTTCCGCCGTCACCAGTATACGTAATTGCTACGTTTTCTTTACCGCGTTTTTTAAGGCCGAGTGCCACGCCTGCGTTTTGTACATACTGAGCGCCGATAATAATCTGCGGGCTTAGTGCATTAACGCCTTCAGGGAACTGGTTTCCTTTATAATGACCGCGTGAGAATAAGAATGCTTTAGTCAGCGGCAGGCCGTGCCAGATTAGCTGAGGTACGTCGCGGTAACCCGGAAGTACATAATCCCCTTTTGATAATGCGTAGTGACTCGCAATCTGTGATGCTTCCTGTCCAGCTGTTGGAGCGTAGAATCCTAAACGTCCCTGGCGGTTAAGTGCCGTCGAACGCTCATCTAAAACTCTAGTCCAAACCATTCTCGTCATTAATTCAACGAGTTCCTCATCAGATAATTTAGGATCCATGTCTTTATTGACGATTTCGCCTTTTTCATTCAAAATCTGAAGCATTTCAAATTTAGCTTCTATCTCTGAAAGAACATCAACTGGATTAAATTTCTTATTTGCTGCCATGTGTGTTCACAATCCCTTCTAATTTGTTTAGTAATTAATTTCATTTTATCATACTACTGTTATAACAGTAAAACATATACAGGTATAACAGAATGGAACAGAGCTGTCATGTCAGCGTTTTCATCAGTGGTACAGTTATAACTGTTATAGTAACACTTTAAATTCTTAGTTATTTTCAAGTATTTGCTCTATTTCGCCTTTTAACTGGTTAATCTTTTCTGTTTCAGCGGCAAAACTCTCGGATGCTTCGTTAATCGGTTCACTGTATTCGGCAATTTTATTTAAATGCTCGTCAACTGTGTCCTGCGTAATTTCTTCTTCCCCTAAATACTCAAACAGCGTCTGTTCCGCTTCGAGAGCCTCTGTATATGTATCCGTCATCGTTTCATGTGCATCAAAACGTGCGTTCATAGCCGCTACTAATGAGTCTGCTTCTTTTTTATACTCTTCATTAGAAATATCTTCCGCCGCTTCACGTGCGTCTTCAAATGCTTCATTGGAATCCGCAATCAGTGTACGTTCTTCTTCCAGCAGTCCCAGGCGCTCTTCAGTATTCGTCTGAAGTTCCTCGCTGATGCCGTTAATTTCTTCTATATCAGCATTGTTCAGTTCTTCCTGCAGTGCCGCCTTTGTGCCTTCCAGTTCATTATATTGTTCGTTTAATTCAGCAAGTCCCTGTTCTTCACCGAGACTGCCGGTGAATTCATCATAAAAATCATTCAGCTCAGATTCAGCATTGCTGCACGCACTTAAAAACAGCGCTGCGCTGCCTAATAATAATATAAATTTCTTCACTTGAAATGTACCCCCAGGTTATTTAAAATTTTATCAATATTTACAATACCATTTTAACGCAAATATAATGTATAATAAACCGAGTGTTTGAAACAAGGAGGTTTTATCGTGCTGACTATGGAAAATATTGTGCGCGACGGTCACCCGATGCTGCGTAAAAAAGTAAGCGAAGTGGCAGAGATCGATGCACAGACAATAGCAGAATTAAAAAGTATGAGAGAATATCTGATCAACTCACAGGATCCTGAACTGAGCGAAAAATACTCACTCAGACCAGGTGTCGGACTTGCCGCACCTCAAATTGGTCTCGATAAGCGTATGCTCGCAATATATGCTGAGGATGAAGACGGTAATCCTGAATATGATTACATGCTGATTAACCCTAAAGTGATCAGTCATTCAGTAAATGAAACTTATTTACCCGGCGGTGAAGGCTGTCTGAGTGTTGATGAAGAAATTGAAGGCATTGTACAGCGCAAGAAACGCATTCGCGTCAGCGCTGAAACAATCGATGGAGACAAAATCGAGATTAAAGCAAAAGGCTTTTTAGCTGTAATACTGCAGCATGAACTCGATCATCTTAATGGCGTCATGTTTTACGACCATATCGATAAAAATGAACCTTTCGAGCCGCATGACAACGCGCAGCCGCTTGAATAATTCTGCAGAAGAAAAGACGGTGTCTGTATAATTACAGGCACCGTCTTTTTAAATTTAAATAAATTCATCTTTTCTGATGTTATAGCCGACATTTTTTTCACGCAGTTTGCCGACCAGCATATTCATTTCTTCTTCATTAATGAAAACAGGGTCTTCCCCGTGAGGCATATACATATCTGTATTAGTATCCGCACTGCTGCTGTAATCAGCATAAACATAGTTCATAACGACCTGTTCTCCGCGCACGTTGAACTCAATTCCGGTAAACATTTTATCGCTTCTGAGCTTTTCATTCTTAACCTTAGACATAATCTGTTCTATCTTCACAGTTTCCCCTCCCCTGATACTATTATAAAGTCTTTGCAAGTACCGAGTCTATATTGTAAAATGAGATTAAGTATATAAGGGTGTGATAGTATGCTGAGAAGGTTACGTGAGAAACTGAAGCGAAAGTTGAAAAGCATCCTGGGCAGAAAAGGTTTATTGCGCAATGAATATATGAAGGGTAAATAAACCCTAAATAATGTGCTTAAAAATTTAGGCACATATTTTTATTTTTTATATTTATTTTAATAATGATAATTAACTAACAAAGGAGTCATAAATTATGGCAGTATTTAAAGTATTTTTCCAACAAGACATGGACACGCGTATTATCAGAGAAGACACGCAGATTCGTTATGTCGAAGCAGAAACAGAAGAAGAGGTTCGTAATTATTTAAAAACGAACAAGAACAATATCGAATTTATCCAGGCACTTAGTCCCGCGCATCTGGAGTATGAACAAAGCAACAACGAAGATTTTAAAGTAGAGACTATCGCGTAATGACGCTTGAAACAAATGAAGTAGGTGTATTTGCTCTTGGGGGACTGGGAGAAATCGGGAAGAACACATATTGTATCGAATACAAAGATGAAATTATTATAATCGATGCAGGGGTCAAGTTTCCAACAGATGCTGAACTTGGCGTTGATTATGTAATACCTGATTACACTTACTTAAAAGAAAACGAAGATAAGATCAGCGCACTGATTGTGACACACGGTCACGAAGACCACATCGGCGGTATTCCTTTCTTATTAAGACAAATTTCAGTACCTGTTTATTCAGGACCGCTTGCTTTAGGGTTAATTCGCAACAAACTTGAAGAACACCGCCTTCTTAACCAGACTGAGTTAATTCCTATTGATGAAGATACTATACTGAAATTCAAACACATCGATATTGAGTTCTATTTAACAACTCACTCTATTCCGGAAGCATACGGTGTTATCGCCCGTACTCCGGAAGGCAATATCGTTCACACAGGTGACTTCAAATTTGACTTCACACCTGTCGGCGAACCGGCAAACCTTGCGAAAATGGCTAAACTTGGTGAAGAAGGCGTGCTTGCACTGCTTTCAGATTCAACAAATGCTACTGTTCCAAACTTCACAATCAGTGAAAAAGAAGTCGGCCAGAATGTTGAAGATATATTCCGTAAATGTTCAGGACGTATTATATTCGCTACATTTGCATCGAATATTTACCGTGTGCAGCAGGCAATTGAAGCTGCAGTGAAATTTGACCGCAAAATTTGTATATTCGGCCGCAGCATGGAAAACAACATTAAAATTGGCCAGGAGCTCGGTTATATTACAGCTCCGCCCGAGACGTTTATCGAACCTAAAATGATTAACAAGATTGAAAAACATAAAGTTATGATATTATGTACCGGTTCACAAGGTGAGCCGATGGCAGCACTGTCACGTATTGCCAACGGTACTCACAGACAAATCAGCATCATCCCTGATGATACTGTAGTCTTCAGTTCTTCACCGATTCCGGGTAACACATTAAGCGTCAACAAAACTATCAATGCTTTATACAAAGCAGGCGCTGATGTCATTCACGGTAAACTGTCGAACATTCACACGTCAGGCCACGGCTCGCAGGAAGAGCAGAAGCTGATGCTTCGTTTAATGCAGCCTAAGTACTTTATGCCGATTCACGGTGAATACCGTATGCTTGATCTGCATAAGAAATTAGCAATTTCAACAGGTGTAAAAGAAGACAATGTCTTCGTCTTTGAAATTGGTGATGTCCTTGCTCTCACAAAAGACAGTGCAAGGTTCTCACACCGCGTTACTGCCGGCACAGTATTCGTCGACGGTAACGGCATCGGAGATATCGGCAATATTGTTCTCCGCGACCGCAAATCATTATCAGAAGAAGGACTTGCGATTGTCGTACTGACAATTGACTTCGAAACTGGTGAACTGTTAAGCGGACCGGACATTATTTCACGAGGCTTCGTCTATATGAGAGAATCATACGGACTGATCCGCAGCGCAGAGAAAAAAATCCGCGACGAAGTAAGAACACTGCTCGAGTCGAAAGAAAACGTTGAATGGTATAACGTTAAACAGCTGATTATTGAAGAATTAAGCGGCTTCCTTTATAACAAAACAAAACGCCGTCCAATGATTCTGCCAATCATTATGAGAGTTAACGACGAAAAATAAAATCATAGAATAAATTACAGCACCGGGGACCCTGATTGTATGGGACCCCGGTGCTTTTTTTGTCTTTATCTTTATTTACTCTATAATTAAAGAGGAATACATATTATTGAGGAGGAGCTGCAATGACACATCACAAGCTTTCTAAAGATAATCTTTTCTATGCAATGAACAAGGAGAACGAAGCGGCGCTAAAAATAAATCTTGGAGACACTGTCGATATTGAAACACACGACTGCTTTACCGGGCAAATCATTTCTGAAGAAGGTGCATTTGGCGGGCTTGACTGGGACAGAATAAACCCTGCATCAGGACCAATTTATATCGATGGTATTAAAGCCGGCGATGTTTTAAAAGTAACGATTAACAGCATTGATATTTCCAGCACTGGAGTTATGGTGACCGGCCCCGGCATGGGTGTTATGGGAGACGTTCTAAACGATACCCTCGTTCGCATATACGATATCGATAATGAGAACAAGACAGTCGACTTTAACGGTTTATCGATTCCCGTAAACAAAATGATTGGCGTTATCGGTGTTGCTCCGCCGGATGAACCTGTAAATAACGGTACGCCTGATACACATGGCGGCAATATGGACTCATTGAAAATGACAGAAGGTATTACTTTATACCTCCCTGTTTATCATGACGGCGCCCTGTTCGGTCTTGGCGATGTACACGCTGCGATGGCTGATGGTGAAATTAGTGTTTCAGGACTTGAAGTCAGTGCCAATGTGAATGTCACATTTGAAAAAGCGCAGAATTTATCGACTGAACATCCTGTAATTATTAATGATGAAGGTATTTACTTAAACGTTTCAGATGAAAGTCTCGATATCGCTGTGGACACTTCAGTTCATAAAATGGCAGAACTTCTTCAGCCGAAAACTGACTTAAGCATAGAAGAATTTACGATGCTGATGAGCCTTGTCGGCCAGACACAAATTAACCAGGTCGTTGATCCGAAAAAGACTGCACGCTGCTTTGTGCCTCAGTATATTCTCGATCATTACGGAATTGAATTAAAGTAAGACAGTTTGAGTGACTATGTCACTCCCTCACTGACAAAAAAAGCATCATCGCCCAAATTATCCGGGTGATGATGCTTAATCTTTTCTATTTAAGACGCTCCATAAAGTTCTCAAAGTGATTCAGCTGCTTATCACTGCCAATAAGAATCAGTATATCTCCTGACAGTATGCTGATCTGCGGATCCGGACTGACGATAATGTCATTATCCCTGTTGATCGCAATAATACTGATACCGAATTTTTCACGTAAGTTTAGATCGTTAATACGCTTATTTTCGAGTTTTATATTTGCACTGTATTCTATAATAGAATGGTTGCTTGATACTTCCAAATATTCAACGACTGATGATGATACCAGTCTGTGGGCAATGCGGCGGCCCATATCCCGTTCGGGATGGACGACTATATCTGCGCCGATTTTCTCAAGTACCCTGCCGTGATAAGAATTCTGAGCTTTGGTTGTTACTTTATTAACACCTAAGTCTTTTAAAATCAGCGTTGTTAATATACTCGCCTGAATGTTATCGCCGATAGCAACAATGACGTTATCATAGTTATTAATACCGATGCTTTTCAGCATCGTTTCATCTGTTGAATCTCCGATAATACCTTCTGAATAATAATCCTGATATTCATTAACACGTGCTTCATCCCTGTCAATAACCAGCACATCCACATTCATTTCGCTTAATTCCATGACGATACTTCCGCCAAATCTTCCGAGTCCGATAACCGCTACTTCTTTTTTCATAGTATCAACCTATTCTTTAAGTGACTAATATTTTTTGTTTCCTTTAACATAATCCTTATCGAATAAGAACAATCTTACGAGCAGGAATAAAGAAGGAATTAATAATAGTAAACCTAAAACGAAGACGACTGTCAATGCAAATGCCATATTTTCATTCACGACAGAGTCATTAATGTTTACATACGGATAAAGAATGTACGGCAGCTTACTGATACCGTAGCCGTAAAATGCAAAGCCGTACTGAAGCATAATCATAATGAATGCCGTGCCGTAATTGCGGCGCTTCCATATTAAGAACACTGCGATTATCATCGCAAGGAGGCTCAGGCCGAATAAATACCAGTAATCCTGGGCACCAACGAAGTGTTCATAGTTATGATCTCTCAGTCCTAAAAACGTAAACTGAGTAATAATCAGTGTCGGCAGAGTCCAGATTAAAAACCATGTTCTTGTTAATTCGCTCGCCTTTTTATCTTCTGCTTTCGCGGCGTAAAACGTCAGGAATCCACTTGAGATATAAAGGACCGAAATAATTGCGAGAAATACTACCGACCAGCCGTATGTGCTGAAAATTAATTCTTCAAAATTCAAATCAATGCCGGTGGCGGTTTCTTCTATATAACCGCCTTCTGAAATAACCAGTGCAATCGATAGTGCAGCTGGAATCAGCAGTCCGGTCACGCCGTACAGCGCTGACCATGACAGCTTACTTTCCTTGTTATACGAGTTAAACGCATAGTATGAACCGCGTATCGACAACAGTATTAAGGCAATTGAACCTGGAATTAACAGTGTTGTACCTAAATAATATGCTGTATCCGGATAAAATCCGACTATCCCGACAAAGAAGAAGACAAAGAATACGTTAGTCGTCTCCCACACAGGACTTAAATACCGTGCAATTATCGGACTGATGATGTTATCATCACCCGTTAATTTTGAATAGAAGTTAAAGAATCCTGCACCGAAGTCAATCGATGCGATGATGACATACAGATATAAAAATGTCCACAGTACCGTAATACCGATAATTTCATAATCTAGCGTCATGGCAGTCGGCCTCCTTCATCTTTAGAAGCAATTCCGGATTCTCCGTACCAGTTCAGTTTATCTTCTTCAGCTGATTTACCTTTAAACATTCTGAGCAGTACGTATATACATGTGACACCAAGTACTGCATACAGCATCGCAAAGGCAATCAGTGCTATACCTAATCCGTCTGCCTGTGTGACTGCCTCAGAGACTCTCATATAGCCGCGGACAATCCATGGCTGGCGTCCCATCTCTGCTAGGAACCAGCCTGCTTCTATTGCCAGGAAGGACAGAGGTCCTGCCAGCGCGTACATATATAGAAGTGCCGGATGATGCTCGTGTATCTTCGTCCACCGTTTCGTAAATTTAACGATAAAGTAAACAGCAGCCACGCCTAAACCGTACATTCCGAAGAATACCATTAAGTCAAAGAAGTAATGAATAATCAGCGGCGGACGTTCATCTTCCGGAATTTCATTCAGTCCTGTTACTTCAGTATCAAATGAATTACCTGCCAGGAAGCTGAGTGCCCATGGAATGCGCAGTTCGTATTTAATTTCCTGTGTTTCCTCGTCTAAAATACCAAACAGGACTAAATCCGCACGTTCTTCTGTTTCAAAATGCCACTCAAAAGCTGCCAGTTTTTCAGGCTGATGCTCGTGCAGAAACTTAGCTGTTAAGTCTCCGGCAAGAAGTGTGAATCCTGCCATAATAACACCGATGGACATCATTACTTTTAAGCCTTTTTTATGATATGTTCTGTCTTCTTTATGCGAAGATCTGAGCAGCTTAACCGCACTGATTGTCGCCATCAGGAAAGCGATAGTCATGTATGCTGTCACGACAACGTGGAACACTCTGACCCACGATGAAGGATTAAACATTGCGGCAAGCGGATCAACATTTAAAAACTCCCCGCCTTCAAAGTCAAATCCTGCCGGTGTATTCATAAATGAGTTCACCGTCGTAATAAATACTGCTGATAATGTAGAACCGATAACAATTGGTATATTTAACAGCCAGTGATACCAAGGGTTTTTAAATCGATCCCACGTATATAAAAATATTCCTAAGAAAATGGCTTCAAAGAAAAACGCAAATGTTTCCATAAACAGCGGCAATGCTATAATCTGTCCGCCGAGCCTCATGAAATCCGGCCATATTAAGGACAGCTGCAGACCGATGATCGTACCGGTCACAACACCTACCGCAACGGTCACCGTATAACCTTTGGCAATACGGCGCGCCATTGTTAAGTACTGCGCATCTTTTTTCCTTATTCCTAAAAATTCAAGAACCATAAATACTATTGGGACGCCGACTCCGATAGTGGCAAAAATGATATGAAAACCTAATGTCATACCGGTTAAAACGCGTCCAATTAAAACCTCATCCATTTATACTCACCCCATATTCATACCTATCATTATAACTGTTTTACCGTCTTCTATTAAATGGTTAGGTTTAAAATTTAGTGACATATTTGTGAATAAATTAACATACTTTGTTTTCCAGTTTCTAAACTGTGTCATTTTCAGGTATCTTAACCCTGCTGTGGAAGTACAATCCGATAATTACCATCACGAGCAGGCTCGTTATCGCAATACGGGATGCCACTGTACCAAGGTCGCTTAGTACTAACGTAATCGTACCGTAAATAAACGGTCCAACGATTGCGCTCATCTTAGCACTGAATGCGAATAAGCCGAAAAACTGCCCTTCTTTTCCTGCAGGCGATAATTCGATGATAATTGTTCTGGAAACAACCCATACAGAGCCCATTGCTACACCGAATAAACTTGCCGCAATCCAGAACGTCCACATCGGCAGCGGCAATGCCGCAATCGTGATTGCTGCAGCCAGCAGCAGACCGATAATGCTGAATGTCGGTTTTGAACCGTATTTCTGGTTAATAAATCCAAAAACCAGTGCCCCGACTATACTGAACAGTGTTGCCACCATAAAGACGACTAAAAATGCACTTGCTTCAAAACCGACCACAGTCGTTGCATACGGCTGCATCATTGCTATTGCAGTTGCGAGTGCGTCATTGATAAAAAAGTAGGCAATCATAAAAAAGAATATTGATGGGTATTTTTTCGCTTCTTTAAACGTATGGTACACATCTTTATATCCTTTTAAAAACGGCTGTTTAGGTTTTGCTTTCTGTACAGGGTCTTTGTTGATGAAAAACAAAGGCAGTGCAAACAGCAGGAATAAAATACCGCTCAGCCAGAAAGCATTGTGAATACCGCTGTCTCCAATAATTATTAAGACCGAGAATATACCGAATAATGTACCTAAATATCCAAGTGCCACCCCGAATCCTGAAATAAGCGGCACTTCTTTTTTACTGCCTAAAGATGACAGCATACCATCGTAAAAAACATTACCTGAACTGTAAGTGAATTTAGCAAACACAAACAGCAGTATCGTTAACAAAAGACCATTTGGAATACCGAATATTGTTCCCGTATTCATTCCGCCGAACAGCCCCATCAGTATGGATGCTCCAACTGTCAGCAATGTAAATATAATAATATACTTCTTACGTTTCCCTGATCTGTCCATTAATACTCCGAATAATGGTGAAAATAAAATAAGAAATAATGCACTCGCCGCATTGGCATAAGCGATTACGGTCGATGATATTTGTTCCAGCTGTGCATTTGTCCCAATTATTTCAGTTATGTATTGAGGAAAAAACAGCGTGACGATATTCGCGGAGAATATCGTATTGGCAAAATCAAATAATGCCCATGCCAGTATAGGCAGCGATAAAAATAATACGGCAGGTTTGCGACTCTCATTATGCATATATTAACTTCCCTTCATTTTTATAAAAAAAGACATGCAGAAATATTTCTACATGCCCAGTGTACTATACAATTTTTAAGATTAAGTTAAGTTTAAGTGTTCCTCAATTAAATAAAGAACATCTTCAGCACTGTCGCACAACAGCACCTGTTCCGACAAGTGTTCCATATCGGTCTTCTTGATTTTTGAAATATGTTCACGTATTGCCAGAATATTTTTCGGGCTTACAGACAGTTCGTCTATGCCGAATCCGGTAAGAAGAGCGATGGATTTATAATCGCACGCCATTTCCCCGCATATGCCAACCCATTTATTATTATTGCGGCCACTGTCGATGACTTTTTTAATCAGACCGAGAACACTCGGATGATAAGGCTGATATAAATCACTCACCTGATCATTCAGACGGTCTGCTGCCATCGTATACTGAATTAAATCATTTGAACCGATGCTGAAAAAGTCAACGTGCTTCGCCAGCTGATCACTGATAATCGCAGCAGATGGTGTTTCCACCATAATACCTACAGCGATATTATCGAGTTCTTTACCGATTTCAGCTTCGTATTTTTCTTTCTCTTCAACGAGCAATGCTTTTGCTCTGTTAAATTCATCGATTGTAGTAACCATCGGGAACATTACTTTTAAGTTGCCATGCTCGCTTGCTCTTATAAGCGCGCGGAGCTGCGTTTTAAAAATCTCTTCATTTTTTAACAGGAAACGTATTGACCGCTCACCTAAGAAAGGATTGCTTTCCTTCGGCAGATTCAAATAAGATAATTCCTTATCTCCGCCGATATCAAGTGTCCGGATAATTACCGGTTTATCGTCCATAGAAGAAAGTACAGTCTTATAAGCTTCAAACTGCTCCTCTTCTGACGGCAGATTCATTCTGTTCATATAAAGAAATTCCGTACGGTAAAGTCCGATGCCCTCAGCATCGTTGCTGCTGACATCGTTAGTATCTTCCGGACCTTTAATATTCGCGTACAGGCTAATATTAATACCGTCGAGTGTTGCCGTTTCTTTACCGATAAAATCTTTTAATTTTTCTTCCCGTTCTTCCTGTGCCTTACTTTTTTCACTGTATGCCGCCATTTCGATCTCTGTCGGCGAGAGCACAATATCCCCGGTGAAACCATCGACAATAATATCATCTCCGTGATTCACTTTTGATAAAATATCGGGAACACCTGAAATCGCAGGTATATTTAAGCTGCGGGCAATAATAGCCGAATGGCTGGTTACTCCCCCTGTTGCTGTAATGATACCTTTTACATACTTACTGTCTAATTGTGCTGAAGCAGATGGTGTTAATTCATCTGCAACGACTACTACAGGTTCGTCCACGCGCGTTAAATCCGTCAGCTGCACACCTTGTACATTTGCTATTAAACGCATACAAATATCTTTAACATCCAGTGCGCGGGCCTGCATATACTCTGAATCAAGTGATTCAAATTTAGTAATATACACTTGTCCCGCAAGCTGAACAGCTTTCTCAGCATTGTTTAAGCTGTTGATGTTATTAATAATCTGCTCATTAAAGCCTGGATCATCCAGCATCATAATATGCGCATCGAAAATTGCGGCACTGTCCTCATCGAGGTGTTCACCAACATTTTCTCTCAATATGCGGAGCTGGATATGAGCTTGCTGAATACTTTCTTTGTATGCTGATATTTCTTCGTCAATTTGAGCAGCATCGATTTCCCTTTCCGAGGCATCGATATCTGCTCTTTTGGAAATAAATATGCTTCCAAAGCCGATTCCTTCACTCAATTTTAAACCTGTAATAATTTCTGTCATTATTCAGTCAGTCCTTCGCTAGATAAAGTTTCAGAAATTGCCTCAATCGCTTCTGCTTCGTCTTTGCCGTCTGCATAAATAGTTACTTCTGCACCTTTGCCTACTCCTAATGACATTACACCCATTATTGATTTAAGGTTAACTTTTTTACTGTTATATTCGAGTTCAATATCCGATTCGAATTTCGTTGCTGTCTGCACTAAAATTGTGGCAGGGCGTGCGTGAATCCCTGTTTCGTCTATAATTAGAAATGACTTTGTTTCCATTATGTTTTCTCCTTTAAGTGTGAATTTCTCAATGATTACACTTATTTTACACCACTTTTAAGATTCCTGCATTGAACCGTCGATATTTTTCGAATTTAAATAGTTTATACATTTCTCAATATGGTCGCTGCCAAGCTTTTTCATTAGGAAATAACTGATTAACGCTGTCGAGCCCTGCGTCACAATTGGAATTACTCCAAACGTTCCGCTCGCCTTCCGATTTTTCTTGCCGATTTTATTTACAGCATAACCGATAGTTTTCCGTGCAACGAATTCTCCGCCGACACTGGAAATCATTACAGCAGCTCTTGTTTTCATATCATCGCTGTACTTCGATACCTCATCATGAGTGATACCGAATATTTCTTCAATCTCACCCGTAATTTCATTAAGCAGTTTCATATCTGTACCAACATCAAGCAGCGGTATAGGAAGCGCTGCTGCTAATGCGGATGAAGCAGCTTTTGATTTAACCAGGTCACGGGCTTCATCTGCCCGCTCTTCAATTTGTGCATTCGTTAATGGTCCGGTCATAGTAAAATACTCCTTTATTTTAAAAGTTATATTATATGTTATACCCGTTTTTTATTTTTTCGAACTTAAATTGATTGTCTGACCGTTAAAAATTTATAAATGATACTCGCAGCTGTTGCACTTGTCTGATCATTAATATCGAGCGGCGGAGATACTTCCGATACATCGAAACTTTTAAGATTTCGAAGCGCTGCAAACTTGCTGACAAGTTCATGAATTTCTACCGCAGTATAACCATTTGGACTCGGCGCACTGACACCGGGCGCAATTGCCTGCTGCAGTGAATCCATACACAATGTCATAAGCACCGCATCATAGCCCTGAAGTGCCTCTGCAAC
>CANRKV010000013.1 GCA_947631305.1 uncultured Jeotgalicoccus sp. | reverse complement strand
GCAGAGTACTTCCCGATTTATCAGCATATGTTTGTACTTGAAGGAAATGCGGGAGCGATGGAATTTATCATCCTTGCGGCATGGGTTGCAGTCAGCTTCCTGCTTGTACTGTGGGCGTTCAATAAACGTAAGAATGACGAGTAAATAATAGTTGTGCACCGGATTCCACAAGGAATCCGGTGTTTTTGTGTGATAAACGTCTTCGTCAAGATGAACGACGACACCCAAACGTCGTTAAACGTCTTCGTCGATGTGAACGACGACACCCAAGCGTCGTTAAATGTCATCGTCAAGATGAACGACGACACCCAAACGTCGATAAACGTCTTCGTTAAAGCCAACGACGACACCCAAACATCAATAAACGTCTTCGTTGATGTGAACGACGACACTCAAGCGTCGATAAACGTCTTCGTCAAGATGAACGACGACACCCAAAAATCACATCCTGAAAATATCATCAATATTCATCTTTGTTATATGATAAAATAACACATATATATTTCGAAAAAAATCTGGCAAAGGACTATGAATTATGCATTATGAAATCGCACCAGCAAAAATTAATTTAACATTGGATACGCTGTATAAACGCGATGATGGTTATCACGAAGTCAGCATGATTATGACGACTGTCGATCTGAACGATAATTTATCGTTTGAAAAGCGTAAGGACAGAAGAATCATCATTGAATCAGATCATCAGTTCGTGCCGACTGACAGACGCAACTTAGCGTATCAGGCTGCTCAATTAATGATGCGCCGTTATAAGATTAAAACGGGTGTCACTATTAATATTGATAAGCATATTCCGATTGCTGCAGGTCTTGCCGGGGGTTCAGCCGATGCCGCTGCGACGTTCAGGGGGATGAACGCGCTGTATAATCTCGGCATCAGCCTCGATGAACTGGCGGAGCTGTCCAGTGAACTCGGTTCTGATATTCCATTTTGCGTTTACGGCGGAACGGCGCTTGCGACCGGACGCGGTGAGATTATCGAACGTCTGCCGAGACCGCCGCATGCGTGGGTAGTGCTTGCGAAACCGTCTATCAGCGTGTCGACGAAGACAATTTACGGGGCATTGAAGCCGGGTAAAAATAAACCGGCATCAGATTTAATGAAACAAGCAATTGTAAATGAAGATTATGAACAAATACTCAGCACATTAAAAAACGATCTTGAAGAAGTAACAGTTAAGAAATATCCACAGGTCAGAAAACTGCTCGGCAATATGAAAGAATCAGGTTCTGACGGCGCACTGATGAGCGGCAGCGGGCCGACAGTGTTCGGGATTGTTAGAAAGGAACGGCAGTCCGTACATTTGTACAACGCAATGAAGGGGTGCTGTGCTGAAGTTTATCGGATTAGATTGCTTGGATAAGTATTAAAATCCGAACTTATATGGTAAAATTAGTACCTATAATACGGTTTAGGAGTTAGGCTATGAAATATAAACGCAGTGAACGGCTCGTCTACATGACGCAGCATTTAATAACAAATCCAAACAAATTGATTCCATTAACAACTTACGTAGATAAATTCAGCCAGGCGAAGTCTTCAATCAGTGAGGATATCCGCATTATTAAAGATGTCTTCAGTGCTGAAGGCTTAGGGGTACTGCAAACGACAGCGGGTGCCAACGGCGGTGCAATGTTCATTCCAAAAATCAGTGTGGAACGTGCTAAGGATATTATTGCAGAGTTCAAAACAGATCTTGAGGCGAATGAACGCCTGCTTCCGGGCGGCTACTTATACATGTCTGATATTATGGGCAACCCGAAAATGATGAACGATATCGGTGAATTAATCGCAACGATGTACGGCGATGTGGAAATCGATTCAGTCGTGACGATTGCAACGAAAGGAATTTCGCTCGCAAACGCTGTGGCCCGTAAACTGAATGTGCCGGTTGCTGTGATCCGTAAAGATAACAAAGTAACGGAAGGCTCTACAGTATCGATAAACTACGTCTCCGGCTCGACGCGTAAAATCGAGACGATGGTCTTATCAAAACGTACGCTTAAAGAAGGTTCGAACGTTCTTGTTGTGGATGATTTCCTGCGCGCCGGCGGCTCGATTACCGGCGTAACGAATCTGATGGAAGAGTTCAATGCGACAGTAGTCGGTGTCAGCGTGCTCGTTGAAGCGAAAGAAGTAGCGAACCGCAGATTTAACGATTACACATCACTGCTTAAAGTATCGGAAATCGATGAATTTAACGAATCATTTGTAGTTGAAGAGGGAAACTGTTTAGATTACATTACAGACAAATAGATTTTATTCAAATTACGGAGGATGATTAAGATGCAGCCAATTAATTCTGACAAAGCACCAGCAGCAGTAGGACCATACAGCCACGGAGTAAGAACAGGGAATTTATTTTATTCTTCAGGCCAGGTGCCGTTAACACTGGAAGGTAAAATTGTTTCAGACGATGTGTCAGAACAGGCTAAACAGGTTCTGGATAACATCGGAGGCGTGCTTGAAGCGGCCGGACTGGACTACAGTAACATTGTCAAAACAACGATTTTCATCGCTGATATGAATGACTTTGCAGTCATCAACGAAGTTTACGCGAAGTACTTTACGGGTAAACTACCTGCAAGATCATGTGTAGAGGTTAGTCGTCTCCCATTAGATGCAAAAGTGGAGATTGAGGTTGTTGCATCTTTCGAGTAACTGTTGATTTTAGTGGGGTTCTAAGCTAGATAGGTTTTACACAGCAGATCTAAAACACAAATCTATGGAGGAACAGACACATGAAAATAACAGATGTAAGATTGAGAAAAGTCAATAATCAGGATACAAGAATGAAAGCTCTGGTTTCTGTCACATTTGATGAGTCATTTGTTATTCACGATTTACGTGTAATAGATGGTAATAACGGCCTGTTCGTCGCAATGCCGAGTAAACGTACTCCGGACGGAGAGTTCAGAGATATTGCCCATCCGATTAATTCCGAGATGCGTAAACACGTGCAGGAAGAAGTGATGCGTGTGTATGAAGAAACTGCTGATGCAGCTGAAGATAAAGAGAAACAGGCGAGTGAACCGACTGTTGAATCGGATCCTGCAGAGGATGAAGAGACAGCAGAACAGGTTGATGAAGAGAATGCCGCGGATTCAAATACTGCTAAAGAAGAAAACGTAAAAAATGAAGATTCACCGGAAGTATCGGAAGATACTGCAAAAGAGAATAAATAGATAGAATGATTCAGGCCGGGCCGGTATGGCCTGGCCTGAGTTTCGTCTTGAAAGATGACATAGACTGAAATATAATTAGTTTATCGTATTAAAGTGGGGGTTAATTATGCAAACGAGAGCGATTATTGTTGCTGCAGGTGTCGGCAAGAGAATGAATTCAAAGAAACCGAAAGTATTGCACGAGGTCTGTGGAATCCCGATGATTACGAGAGTAATTGATAATGTGAAAGCTGCTGGAATTACCGATATTCACGTTGTGTCGGGTTCGGGGCATGATGCGGTAACTGAAATTTTACCGGAGGATGTTAAAGTCGCAGTTCAAAAAGAGCAGCGCGGTACAGCGCATGCTGTCAACTGCACAGCGCCGGAACTAAGCAGCTCAGAAGGCAGTACATTGATAATCTTCGGCGATACACCGCTTATTTCTCCGGAGACAATCAGCGGCCTTCTGGCAGATCACGAAGAATCAGGATTAAAAGCAACAGTATTATCAGCATATGCAGATAATCCGAAAAATTACGGCCGTGTCATCCGCAAAGAAAACGGTACGGTTAAAGAGATACTGGAAGAAACTGAGATTACTGAGGAACAGGAAATAATTAAAGAAGTCAGCGCTGGTGCAGCGGTGTTTAATAACCGTGAATTATTTAAAGTGCTTGATAAAATATCGAATGATAATCCGGAAGAGGAGTATTATTTGTCCGATGCAATCGGGCTGTTAAGCAGTAAAGGTGCCCGTGTCGGTGCTTTTGTTACCGCGGATAATGATGAAATTATTAACGTGGATAACCGTATTATGCTCGCGCGTGCGTCAGAGCTTTTAAGAAAACGTATTAATGAGAAACATTTAGAACAAGGTGTGACAATTATCGATCCGGCGAACACTTATATCGATGAAAGTGTTAGAATTGGTATGGATACTATTATTTATCCTAACACTGTTATTAAAGGCGATACGATAATCGGTGAAAATGCGATTATTTCGGCCAACTGTGAAATCAGCGACAGCATAATCGGTGATAACACAGAGATAAAACATTCTGTTGTTACCGATGCCGAAGTCGGCAGCGGCACGACAGTCGGTCCATATGCACAGCTGCGTCCGGGAGCAAAACTCGGCAGCGCTGTGAAAATAGGGAACTTTGTTGAAGTCAAAAAATCGGAATTAAAAGATGGCGCGAAAGTATCGCATCTGAGCTATATCGGCGATGCTGAAATCGGTGAACGGGCGAATATCGGATGCGGCGCAATTACAGTTAATTACGATGGCGTCAATAAGTTTAAAACGACAGTCGGTGCGGATGCGTTCATCGGCTGCAATACGAACCTTGTTGCTCCTGTCACGGTAGGAGATCGCTCTATAACAGCGGCGGGGTCAACGGTTACAGATGATGTCCCGGCTGATAGTTTGGCGATTGCACGAAATAAGCAGACGACAAAAGAAGGATATTACAAAAAATAATACTTGGAGGATCAGAATGTTAGCTTCTAGTAATCAAAACAAAAACTCTGGCAAGATGAAATTATTTACGTTGACAGGTAACGAACCCTTAGCACGTGAAATCGCGGAACATATCGGTATTCCGCTTGGTAAATGCACTGTGAACCGTTTCTCAGACGAAGAAGTACAGGTCAATGTTGAGGAAAGTGTGCGCGGCTGTGACGTTTTCGTTATTCAGCCGACAAGCCAGCCGGTAAATGAAAACCTGATGGAATTATTAATTATGATCGATGCGCTTAAACGTGCGTCGGCTAACACGATTAATATTGTTATGCCGTATTACGGCTATGCCCGCCAGGACCGCAAGAGTCGTGCGCGTGAACCAATTACAGCGAAGCTTGTTGCAAACATTATTGAAACTGCAGGTGCACACCGTGTCATTGCACTTGATCTTCATGCACCTCAAATCCAGGGATTCTTTGATATTCCAATCGATCATCTGATGGGAGTACCAATTTTAAGCGATTATTTCCTTGAGCACGAGGATATTAATCTGGATGATGTGGTTATCGTTTCACCTGACCACGGCGGAGTTACCCGTGCCCGCCGCATGGCAGACCGCTTGAAAGCTCCAATTGCAATAATCGATAAACGCCGTCCGCGTCCGAACGTGTCTGAAGTAATGAACATTGTTGGTGAAATCGACGGTAAAACAGCAATCATTATCGATGACATTATCGACACAGGCGGTACGATTAAAACTGCAGCGCAGGCATTAGTGGACAAAGGTGCCAAAGATGTCTATGCATGCTGTACGCATCCGGTACTGTCAGGTCCTGCGATAGAACGTATCGAAGAGTCTGTTATTAAAGAGCTTATCGTAACGAACTCTATTCAGCTTCCTGAAGAGAAAAAGATTGATAAAATTACAGAATTGTCTGTTGGCGATCTGCTTGCACAGGCTATCGTGAGAGTTCACGAGCAGGAGTCGGTAAGTATTTTATTCGACCAAACATGATAATTTAACAGTTTTTTTACAAACTGCTGTATTTTGTGGTATTATAATGCGTGGCTATGTGTTAGGATAGGCGTTATTATAATAGACTTGTATTAGATGAAAGGTGGAAATAATTATGGCTAAATTAGCCTCAAACTCAAGAGCTGAGAAATCAAAACAATCAGAACTTAAAGAATTACGTCAAACAGGTAAAGTACCTGCTGTAGTATATGGTTTTGAAACAGAAAATACATCATTATCGGTAGACGAGAACGAATTCATTAAAGTAATTCGCGAAGTCGGACGTAACGGTGTTATCGACCTTGAAATCGCTGATGGCGTAACTCAGGTAATGGTTAACGAATACCAGTTCGATGCACTTAAGAACCAAATTACTCACATCGACTTCATTGCAATTAACATGCAGACTGAAGTAACGGTTGAAGTACAAATCGAATTAACTGGTGAAGCACCAGGACAAAAAGAAGGCGGCGTTCTTGAACAGCCACTATTCGAAGTGTCTGTAACTGCTAAACCTGCTGACATTCCGGAAACTATCGAAGTAGATATTTCTGAACTTAATGTTGGAGATTCAATTCACGTTGAAGACATCCGTTCTAAAGGTAACTTCGTTATCGAAAATGAAGATGCTGATGCATTAGTAATCGTAAGTGCTCCATCTGAAGAGCCTGAAGTAGACGAAGATGCTGAAGAACAAAGTGTTGAAGTAGAAGCGACTGCTCAGAAAAACGACAATGCAGACGAAGAGTAATAATAATTAAAAATAACAACGGCGGTGGACTTTCCATCGCCTTTTTTAACGTTTATGAGGTGATGGAATGAAGTGTTTTATCGGTCTTGGCAATCCAGGCCCCAAATATGATAAGACTCGTCATAATATCGGATTTATGGCGATAGACAGATTGAGCAGCGACATTGACATTGAGCTTGATAAAACTAAATTTAAATGTACATTCGGCACAGGATTATTAAACGGGGAAAAAGTGATGCTCGTTAAGCCCCAGACATTTATGAACTTATCAGGTGAAGGTGTTCGCCCGCTCGTTGATTATTACAATATTGAACTTGAAGATATCGTGATTATTTATGATGATCTTGATTTACCGCTTGGTCGCATCCGTCTGCGCCAAAAAGGAAGCGGCGGCGGACATAACGGCATTAAATCGCTCACGCAGCATTTCGGCAGTGAAAAATATAATCGCATCCGTCTCGGTATTGAACGTCCGCCTGCAGGCATGCCGGTAACAAATTATGTGCTCGGCAGATTCCCTGAAGCGGATTCAAAAACATTGGACAAGGTGCTCGACGCGTCGAGTAAAGCCTGTCAGAGCTTTGTCTCCCAGCCGTTTTTAGACGTGATGAACGAATACAATGGTGATGTCAATGCATAAAAAAATAAGCGACAGAATATTAAATGATGAACGTGTCAAAAGTATTGTCAATTATAAGAGTGATAAAAATCTGCTCGTCACAGGTGTGAATGATGACTTTAAACCGGTACTGCTGAAAGAGCTGACAGAGCATTCGGCAGAACCGCATGTCGTTTTCGTTGAAAACAATCATCATATGGAAAAACTGGCGAACAGCATGATGGACGTGATGGATAATGTATACACATTCCCCGTCGGCGACATTATGATCGAAAGTTTATCAAAGCAAAGCCCTGATTTTATGAAAGCAAGAATGACTGCATTATATGCGCTTGCTCATGAGAAACCAGGGCTCTTTATCGTACCTGTACATGGACTTTTAAAACCTTTAATGCCGAAAGAAAAGCTGCTGTCCTACGAAAGAACGCTGAATCTCGGCGGTACTGTGAATTACGATGAACTGATCGAGTTCCTTGTCAGCCTGGGTTATAAACGTATGAACCAGGCGCAGAATTTCGGTGAATTTGCAGTCCGCGGTGATATCTTTGATATTTATATGCACGATGCGTTTCTTCGTCTCGAGCTTTTTGATGATGAAATCGATTCGCTCCGGTTAATCAATCCTGAAACACAGCGTTCACTAAACAATATCGACAGCATTACACTTGAGCCGTATGCGGAATATATCGTTGAAGCGAGTGAGCGCGAAGAGCTGCTCGATAAAATTGATGAATTATACGAGAAAACTTCAGCCGGTCTTGAAGGTGTGACGAAAGATGCGCTCGAGGAATATTATGACGTCGTTACGCATCCGGATCAGCTGGTAAACCATCTCGTGCAGTTTGCGCATCTCTTAGAAGATCACGACAAGTCACTGCTCGATTATTTAACGCCTCGCCACCGGGTGTTTGTCGATGACGTCGGTGCGGTAAAATCATCTTACGATGCTGAATTTGAAGCAGTGCATAACTATTTCGGCTCTGTGCTTGAAGCAGGTCAGATGTTTACCGGTGCTGCTAATTATCTCGAAGGCCAGTACGAGCGTCTGTTAAATATCAAAGGTGTGACGTATTTCAATTTATTCATGAAAAGTATGCCTGTTTCAATCGGTGAGATGATTAAGATTTCTGTAAAACCGACTGAAATCTATTACGGCCAGTATGATATTCTCGCATCGAATTTAAACGGTATGCTGGAAAATGACTATCTGGTCAATATTATTCTTCGTGATGAGGATGAACTGAACAAGACGAAACAGCTGCTTGAAGATTTAAAAATTCCGAGTTTTATTAAAGATATTCCGGAAAACTCAGGAATCGTTCTGACAATCGGCAGCATGGCGACAGGGTTTATTCTGCCGTATATGAGTGCTGCGATTTTAACGTCGAAAGAGCTGTACAATAAAGTTCAAAAACGTAAAAAGCGCAAACAGAAAATTTCCAACGCTGAAAAGATTAAATCTTATCAGGAACTAAACGTCGGAGATTATATCGTCCATGTTCACCATGGTGTCGGCAGATATTTAGGAATAGAAACGCTGCAGGTCGGCGGTATTCACAGCGACTATATGAAGCTGCAGTACAAAGGCACAGACCAGCTCTATATTCCGGTTGACCAGATGAATCTCGTGCAGAAATATGTCGCGAGTGACGACGGTTCGCCTAAAATGCACAAACTCGGCGGCGTTGAATGGAAGAAAACTAAAGCTAAAGTGGAATCGAATGTTAATGATATCGCCGAGGAATTAATACGGCTGTATCAGGAACGTGCACAGTCCAAAGGATTCCGGTTCAGTCCGGACACGGAAATGCAGGATGCGTTTGAAGCGCGCTTCCCGTACGAACCGACGCCGGATCAGCTCGCGAGTGTGAATGAAATTAAGAAAGATATGGAAGACGAAAAACCGATGGACAGGCTCTTGTGCGGCGACGTCGGCTACGGTAAAACCGAAGTGGCAATACGTGCGGCATTTAAAGCAGTACAGGACGGCAAACAGGTCGCATTCCTAGTGCCGACGACGATTCTTGCAGCGCAGCATTTCGAAAGTTTAATCGAACGGATTGAAGATTATCCGGTCAATGTTGCGATGATGTCGCGTTTCAGAACAGCAAAAGAGAACCGTGAAACAGCGGAAGGCTTAAAAGAAGGCCGCATCGATATCGTTGTCGGGACGCATAAAATACTCGGCAAATCGATTGAGTATAAAGATCTCGGACTGTTAATCGTCGATGAAGAACAGCGTTTCGGGGTAAAACATAAAGAAGCCATTAAACAGATAAAAAACAATGTTGATGTGCTGACTTTAACAGCAACACCAATCCCGAGAACACTTCATATGAGTCTGACAGGGGTCAGGGATTTATCGGTTATAGAAACACCGCCTGAAAACCGTTTCCCGGTGCAGACATACGTGCTCGAATTTAACGGCAACTTTGTTAAGGAAGCAATTGAGCGTGAACTCTCCAGAAACGGGCAGGTATTTTACCTGCACAACAGAGTCGATACGATTTATAACAAGCAGGCGCATGTTGAAATGCTCGTGCCCGACGCATCGGTCGGTGTCATGCACGCGAAGATGACTGAAAAACAGATTGAAGAAACGATGCTCGCTTTTGTTAACGGCGAATTCGATGTGCTCGTGACGACAACGATTATTGAAACCGGTGTGGATGTACCAAACGCCAATACGCTGATTATAGAAGATGCCGACCGCTTTGGATTAAGTCAGCTGTATCAGCTCCGCGGACGTGTCGGACGGAGCAACAGAATCAGTTACGCGTATCTTTTCCATCAGCCGAACAAAGTGCTGACGGAAGTAGCGGAAAAGCGTCTCGAAGCCATTAAAGAATATACAGAACTCGGCAGCGGCTTTAAAATCGCTATGCGCGACCTTAATATTCGCGGGGCCGGCAACCTGCTCGGTAAAAACCAGTCCGGCTTTATCGACTCGGTCGGTTATGAAATGTACAGCGACATGCTGGAAAGCGCAGTGCAGGAAAAACAGGGTATTGAAAAAGAAGAAGAACCGGTCAGCATTCCGATTAACATTGAAGCGGATGCCTATATTCCGGCGACGTACATTACGCATGAACAGTCGAAAATTGATATTTACAAACGTTTAAGAAAAGCGAACTCGCTTGAAGATATTCAGGATATTGAAGATGAGCTGATCGACCGTTTCGGTGAGTACCCTGAAGAAGTGGTGAACTTAATCGAGCTCGTGAAAGTGAAAGTCTACGCGCTGATGTACGGCATTTACAAAGTGTCTGAGGACGCGCGTCATTATTACCTGAACGTGTCTAAATCGGCAACGGAAGAAATCAGCGGCGAGAAATTGTTCCAGGATACACAGGATTACAGCAGAATACTGAAGATTTCAGTTAAAGACGGAGAAATCCGTTTAACAATCCGCTCCAAAAATATTAAAGAACTCGTCAGCATTATGAGTGCAATACAGGACAGCAGAATGGAGGCAGTCAGATGAACACTGTAAGAATTATCGGCCTCGGCACATCGGATACCGATAAAATGCCGCTTGGCGTTTATAAAGAGCTTAAAAATGCGAAGAAAGTATTTGTCCGTACGATGGATCATCCGGCAGTTGAAATGCTGCAGGATGAAGGTGTGGAAATTACGAGCTTTGATTCGTACTATGAGCGCGAGGACACGTTTCAGGATACGTATGAAGAAATTACAGCAGCATTGCTGACAGCTGCCGAGGCAGAAGATGTACTCTATGCTGTCCCGGGGCATCCGATGGTCTATGAGACGACGACAGAGCGTCTTCTTGAAGCGGCTGACAGAGGCGGAGTGAATGTTGAAGTTGCCGGCGGACAGAGTTTTATCGACGATGTGATTACGGCACTTAAAATACCGGTGAATGAAAACTTCCAGCTGCTGGATGGCACAGCTCTTGATATACGGGATCTCGATTACCGTAAACATACACTGATTACGCAAGTCTATGATCAGCTGTCTGTCAGCGAAGTGAAAGTCACACTGCTCGAGTATTATAATTATGATGCACCGGTATATTTAGTAGATAAAGCAGGCAGTGCCGATGAAGAAATTATCGAAAGTACGATTGCGGAAATAGATTTCCACGTGCCGGACTCGAAC
Organism: uncultured Jeotgalicoccus sp.; assembly: GCA_947631305.1. Lineage (GTDB taxonomy): Bacteria > Bacillota > Bacilli > Staphylococcales > Salinicoccaceae > Jeotgalicoccus. The sequence continues at coordinate 6,990 of CANRKV010000013.1, read as the reverse complement.
CTCCTGTGCATGTTTGTGCCAAAAGCATCCGGGGAAATGTATGATAACAAAACAGTCGGACATATGATTAATGTATTCGACACACTTGTCAGCGAAGACGGCTGTCCGTGGGACAATACGCAGACACATGAATCGCTTGAACGCTATCTCCTTGAAGAATCGTACGAAGTGATTGAAGCGATTGAAAAACAGGATGATGACGGACTGGTGGAAGAGCTCGGCGACATTCTGCTGCAGGTTGCACTGCATGCAGCAATCGGCAAAAAAGACGGCTACTTTGACTTTTATGACGTCCTCGCTTCACTGAATAAGAAAGTAGTACACCGTCATCCTCATGTTTTCGGCGACGCAACAGTGAATGATATGGATGATTTGAATGAAGTCTGGGCGAAAGCTAAAGCTGCAGAAGGCAAGAAACCGAAAGTTAAGCATGAAAAAGAATATGCGGTATCGGTATTGAAATGGATGAAGGAAACAATTCATCATGCAAAACCGCTGCATGAAATTATTACAGAGGATGATATTCATGAGACTCGATAAATTTTTAAAAGTGTCAAGAATTATTAAACGCCGTACGCTCGCTAAAGAAATTAGTGACGAAGGCCGTATTGAAGTGAACGGCCGCGCGGCTAAAGCAAGTGCTGCACTTGCTGCCGGCGACACGCTTAAAATCCGTTTCGGCCGCAGTATTATGACGTACGAAATACTGGAATTAAATGAAAAAGCGAAAAAAGAAGAAGCGGAACGCATGTACAAAGTTCTAAATGAAGAGAAAATTGAAAAAGAATCAGATTTTTAATAGATTGTCACCTATTTTTCCTGTATCTTGTATATAATAGGTAATGAATACAAGACTAAAAGATTGGATGTGACAATGTGAGCAACAAGGTAGTCCGGCTCCTGAATAACTATACGAAAAAACGCGATAGCGAAAAGAAGCAGTTAGCGAGTGAATCACGTGTGTCACGTCGCCGCACGATGTTCTTTGGAAGTATCCTTCTCGGGATCGCCATTGTACTTCTGCTCGTGGCATTCAATCAGAAACAGGCAAATGAAGAACTGCATAACGAAGTACTGGCAACGACTGAAGTGCTTGAAGATAAAAATAAACAGCACTCCGATCTGGAGCAGCAGATCAGACAGCTTAACGATGATAATTACATTCTGCGCATTGCGCGCAGTGAATTCTTTTTATCGGAAGAAGGAGAATTGATTTTTAATCTTCCTGATCAAGAGAAAAAAGAACAGAAGCAGGAGGAAGAATAATCATTGCTTATGTAATGATTATTCTTTTATTTAATGGTAATATAGGAATGTATAATGATTTTGGGAGGATATTAATAAAACATGTCAGTTGAAGCGGGCAGTAAAGTTATCGGCAAAGTAACAGGGATCAAACCATTTGGTGCATTTGTTCAATTGCCAGGCGGCAAAACAGGATTAGTTCACATTAGTGAAGTAGCAGATAAGTACGTAGAGGACATCAACGAACATTTAAAAGTCGGTGACGAAATCGAAGTTAAAGTGCTGACGATAGGTGACGATAATAAGATAAGCTTATCGATTAAAAAAGCACAGGATAAACCAAAACCGAAACCACGTGTGAAAACACCGTCTCCGGAAGACTTTGAAAAGAAATTAACAGGTTTCCTGAAAGACAGTGAAGAAAGAATGTCTACAATTAAAAGACAAACTGAATCGCGCCGCGGCGGAAGAGGTCGTAAATAATCATATTAAGAGGCCGGAGCAATTCGCTCTAGCCTTTTTATTATTTGCTTGGAATAAGGAGGCGGTGAACTATGGAGCTGAAAATCGATACTGCATGGGGCGTGGATGACGATATCGCATTGGCGCTGTCGGGCGGTATAGACTCCATGGTGATGTATCACCTCCTGACTAGCGAATACAAACATACATATAATGAATTGACGGTTATTCACGTCAATCACAATGTCAGAGAAGCATCAAAAGAAGAAGCAGTATATATTAAAAACATGACCCGGGAAGACGGTGTCCGCTGTGAAACGGCTGTGCTGAATTTCACGGACGGCTTTTCTCAGGACGCCGGCAGAGTGAAACGCTACGAATTTTTCCGCAGTGTGCTGAAAAATTCAAAGATCAGCTTTTTACTGATGGGACATCACCAGGATGATCAGTATGAAACTGTACTGCAGCAGCTCTTGACCGGACGTCACCTGTATGGGAATTTAGGAATTCCGGCAATGCGGAACAAAGACGCTTATACGATTGTCCGCCCGTTTCTGAAAGTGACTAAAGCGGACATTCAGTCTTACCAGGCATTGCATAATGTGACGTACTTTGAAGATGAGAGCAACTCGGGTGATGATTATACGAGGAATTATGTGAGACATCATATTATTCCAGGGATAAAACAATCAGCTGCACTTGATATCGGACAGCTTGATTATGTCAGGGAAGATATGAATGAACTCAGTGATTTTGCTTATAATTACGCTGAAGAATTTGTTACGGCAAATAACGGCAGGCTGTCGCGCAGCGAGTATTTGAAGCACAGCAGAATAATCAGAAGGTATATTCTGACCATACTGCTGAACAAACAGGGCGCCCGGATCAGCCGTCAGGCACTGGACTCGCTCGATGCTGTACTACGGGGAACAATCGCGCAGACTGTATTTGATGCAGGCCATGCCGCTGTACACATTGAATATGACTGTTTTTATATAAAAACAGTAAAAGAAGAGCCGGTGAAATCCCGATTATCTATTGAGCATAACGGCGAGTTTATTTATAATGACTATCATATTACTGTAAACTTGCCGGAGTCGGAACTGCCGCTGACACTGCGTATGAAAGCGGCGGGTGACAAAGTTTATATTGAGAACGTCGGCACGAAAAAAATCAGCCGGCTGTTTATCGATAAAAAAGTTCCGGCGGGTGAACGGCTGAAAATGCCGGTTGCGGTAAATTCACACGGTATTATTATTGCAGTTGGAACAATTTATAATATAATTGAACCATCTGAAAACAGACTATTAAGAATTACGAAGGAGTTTAATGATGACAATTCAAAATGATATAAGCGAGATTGTTTTATCGGTTGAAGATATAGAAGCAATCAACAAAAACCTCGGAGAACGTATTACTAACGACTACGAAGGTAAAAAGCCTGTGCTTGTAGGACTCTTGAAAGGTTCTATTATGTTCATGGCAGATTTAATTAAACATATCGATACACACATGGAAATTGATTTTATGGATGTTTCAAGCTACGTTGGTACTAAATCGACGGGGGAAGTTAAAATCCTGAAAGATTTATCTACGTCGGTAGAAGGCAGACATATAATTATCGTTGAAGACATCGTAGAAACAGGCACAACTTTAAACTCTATCATTGAATTTTTAACGTACCGTAAAGCGGCATCGATTGAAATTGTAACGCTGCTCGACAAACCGGTACCGAATAGAAAACTTGATGTTGAAGTGAAATACATCGGAACTAAAATTCCTGACGGCTTCGTCGTCGGCTACGGACTTGATTTCGACCAGCAATACCGCAATCTGCCGTATATCGGATTATTAAAACCTGAATTTTACAGTTAAATCATATGAGTGGAAGTTACAGGAAATTTTTGTTACTATTTTTTGTAATGCATTAGAAATGGAGGATTACGGATGCCGAAAAATACTGGCCGTAACATATTACTTATAGCCATTCTAACAGTTGTTATGTTTGGTATTTTCCAACGCTTTAATGGTACTGGCGCTACAGAAGAAGAATTGCAGTATAACGAATTCTTGAACGCGCTTGAAGCCGGAGAAGTTGCTGAATTAACGATTCAGCCAGAGAATAACGTTTATTTAATTACAGGTCGCTTAGCTGACCAGGACGAACAGGAGTCATTTACTTCTGTAGTTCCATACAATAGTGCGTCCGACTTAGACCAGATTACGGATACAGCCCGCAGTCAGGAAGGTCTGTCATTAACAGTCGCACCAGAAGAAGAACCTAGTGCATGGGCAAGTATGCTCGTGACTTTCGTTCCATTACTACTTATATTCTTCCTCTTTATCTTCCTTATGAGCCGTGCTCAAGGCGGCGGCGGAGGCGGCGGTAAAATGATGAACTTCGGCAAGAGTAAAGCGAAGCTTCATGAAAAAGACAAATCAGATGTACGATTTGATGATGTCGCCGGTGCCGATGAAGAAAAAGCAGAACTTGTAGAAGTTGTGGACTTCTTAAAAGATCCGCGCAGATTCGACAGAATTGGTGCCCGTATTCCTAAAGGGGTGCTGTTAGTCGGTCCTCCGGGTACAGGTAAAACTCTTATCGCACGTGCGGTTGCAGGTGAAGCGGGTGTACCGTTCTTCTCAATCAGTGGTTCGGACTTCGTCGAAATGTTCGTCGGTGTCGGTGCGTCACGTGTACGTGATCTGTTTGAAAATGCGAAGAAAAATGCTCCATGTATTATCTTTATCGATGAGATTGACGCTGTAGGGCGTCAGCGTGGTGCAGGTGTAGGCGGCGGTCATGATGAGCGTGAGCAGACACTTAACCAGCTGCTTGTTGAAATGGATGGATTCGCAGCAAACGAAGGCGTTATTATGATTGCAGCGACTAACCGTCCTGACATTCTTGACCCTGCGCTCTTACGTCCGGGACGTTTTGACAGACAGATTCAAGTTGGCCGTCCGGATGTTACAGGCCGTGAAGCGGTACTTAAAGTACACGCACGCAACAAGCCGCTTGATGATACAGTCGATCTTGCAGCAGTTGCCCAGCGCACACCTGGATTCTCAGGCGCAGACCTTGAGAACCTGTTAAACGAAGCGGCACTTGTTGCTGCCCGTGAAGGCAAGAAGAAAATTGATATGCGTGATGTTGATGAAGCATCTGACCGTGTTATCGCAGGACCGGCTAAGAAGAGCCGCGTCATGAGTAAGAAAGAAAGAAATATTGTCGCGTATCACGAAGCAGGTCATACTATTATCGGTATGGTGCTGGATGATGCAGAGACAGTGCATAAAGTTACAATAGTGCCGCGCGGCCAGGCCGGCGGTTATGCAGTAATGCTTCCTAAAGAAGATCGTTACTTCATGACTAAGCCTGAGCTTGAAGATAAAATTGTCGGTCTTCTCGGAGGGCGTGTTTCTGAAGAAATTACATTTGGTGAAGTTTCTACAGGTGCACATAACGACTTCCAGAGAACGACAGGTATCGCACGCAGCATGGTAACTGAATACGGTATGAGTGACAGACTCGGACCGATTCAATTCGGTGAATCAAACGGCCAGGTATTCCTTGGTAAAGAGATGTCGAATGACTCGAACTACTCAGACAGCATCGCTTACGAAATTGACCAGGAAATGCAAAATATTGTGAAGACACAATACGAGCGCTGCCGTCAGATTCTGACTGAACATCAGGAGCAGCTGAAATTAGTAGCTGAAACACTGCTTGAGATTGAAACGCTCGACAGAGCGCAAATTGAAGGATTATTCTACCACGGTAAATTACCGGAACGTACTTTCGATAATCAACCTGTGGAAGAAGAAACCGCTGTCGAAAACGATTCACAGGATGACGCTAAAATCGGCGCATCTTATGATGAAGTTAAAGACAAGATGGACAGTGAAGATGCTGATGAACAAAACAGTCAGGAAGAACAGCCTGAAGAACGTCCGGAAATGGTGGAACCGCCAAAACCGGAATCTGACACTGAAGACAACCGTCCAGTGGATAGAAATAATGATGATCAGAACAACAGATAGAACACTGAGCTGCCTTTCGGGGCAGCTTTTTTATGGAGTCAGGCAATGAAATTGACTATCTTTGACGTTTGATTTATTATGCATGATAGTGAACATAGTTTATTATAGAAAATGAAAAAGAATTTCCGTATGGAGGAATATAAAATGAGTGATTATTTAATTAGAGGTTTAGGGCTGAACGACGAAGTAAGAATATTTGCTGTTGATACAACAGAAACTATAAATGAAGCCGTACGCCGTCACGGTTCATTACCGACAGCATCTGCTGCACTTGGACGCTCGATGAGCGCGGGTGTGATAATGGGCGCAATGCTTAAAGGTGATGACAAAGCGACAATCACAATCGAAGGCGGCGGACCGGTCGGTGCCATCGTTGTCGACAGTGATGCACACGGTAATGTCAGAGGATACCTCGGCAATCCGGAAGTACACTTTGACTTAAATGATCAGGGCAAACTTGATGTGAGACGTGCTGTCGGTACAGAGGGTTCTCTTCGTGTAGCGAAAGATATCGGCTTAAAAGATAACTTTGTCGGTTCTGTAGAACTTATTTCCGGGGAGCTTGGAGAAGACTTCTCTTACTACTTCTATGCAAGTGAGCAGGTGCCTTCAATCGTAGCGCTTGGTGTTTTAGTAAATCCTGATAATACAATACAGGCTGCGGGCGGATTTGTTATCCAGGTACTGCCGTCAGCAAGCGATGAAACAATTGAATGGCTGAATGAGCGTGCGAAAACAATGACACCGGTATCTAAACTGCTTGCGAAAGGTTTATCGCCTGAACAGGTTATCGACGAAGCAATCGGCGCAGAAAACTGGAGATCACTTGATAACATGCCGGTCAGCTTTGAATGTAACTGTTCAAAAGAACGTTTCATTAATGCAATCAGTGCATTGGATCCACAAGACATTATATCTATGATTCAGGAAGACGGCGGAGCGGAAGCAGATTGCCATTTCTGCCGCAATAAAGAGTGGATTACGAAAGAAGAATTACAGGAACTAATTACACACTAAATATTTGAAAAACCAGCATTTTAATGGTATATTATTCATAGTTATTAACTAGGAATAGGAGTGTTTAATTGTGAGCAACGTATTCAACAACATTTCAGAAGCAATCGGCAACACGCCATTAGTAAAATTAAACCAGTTAACTGATGAGAACAGCGCGGACGTTTATGTAAAATTAGAATTTATGAACCCGGGCAGCTCGGTTAAAGACCGTATTGCATTAGC
>CANRKV010000012.1 GCA_947631305.1 uncultured Jeotgalicoccus sp. | reverse complement strand
AAATTCAGTACTGATGAAGATGTGCGTGCAGTGAGCGGGGCTGAGACTGCTTTAGAGTCCGCACGGGAGTATTATGCTGCTGTGAATGAAAGAAAGAATCAGAACATTTCCTCAAGGGAGTATCTTGCGGAATTAATCGATACATTCAATGCTTCTTATGAAGAATTTAATCAACTGAACGAACTGGTTGAAGCGGTGCAGGGGAAGAAAGGGCAGAAAGTATCCTTAGAGAGATACGTTCTGACTTACTACTTAGAGCGCATATTGGAACTTGCGAATGTAAGACTGACTGTTATGACGAATCACCGTTACAAGCTGCAGCGCAGCATGAAAAAAGTGAACCGCTACAGCGGGCTTGATATTGAAGTGTTCGACTTCTACAATAACCAGGCACGCAATATTAATTCATTATCAGGGGGAGAAACATTCCAGGCATCACTCGTGCTGGCACTGGCATTAAACGAAGCGCTGCAGCAGGAATCAGGCGGAATTACTCTCGATACAATGCTGATTGATGAAGGTTTCGGCACGCTGGATCACGAGACGCTGGAAGTCGCAATATCCACATTAATCGACCTGCAGACCACAGGTAAAACGATTGGTATTATTTCACATGTGGAAGAATTAAAAGAACGGATGGAACATATTTTATATGTGAAACCGGATAATGAACGGAGTACGACAGAGATTGTGACACTGTAGACAATGATTAGTCATAAAAAGTGCATAATTTACATGCACAGTAATTTTAATTTTTGTTAACATAAGAAGTAAGATGAATAGTAGGAGGGGACACACTTGAAAAAGTGGTTAATCGCGGTTTTGGCATCACTTATGTTTTTATCGGCGTGCAGTGCAGGCGCAGTAGAGCCGACGAGCCGGTACGGTGATGAAATACAGGACTTCGAAGTGACGAATCAGAATGATGAAACGTTCACTAGAGAAGATATGGATGGTAAAGTATGGCTGTTGAGCTTTATCTTTACGAACTGTGCGACTGTATGCCCGCCGATGTCTCAAAACATGACTGCAGTAGCGCAGGAACTGGAAGACAAAGGAATTGAGGACTACGGTATTATGAGTTTCTCAGTTGATCCGGAAGTAGATACACCTGCAGTACTGACAGAATATGCGAGCTGGTATGATATACCGGAAAATACGGAATGGCAATTCTTAACAGGATACGATTACGGATTTATTAGAGGATTTGCGGAAGACAACTTTAAAACAATTGTTGCACCGCCGCCTAAAGGCAGTAACCAGGTAACACACGGAACTGCATTTTATTTAATCGATTCAAACGGTACAATTATTAAAGACTACGCCGGTGTGGATTCAGGAGACAATAAATTCCCGCAGGCTGAAGTGGTATCAGATGTTGAGAAACTCGTAGAACAGAATAATGAAGAAGAATAGTTAAATGAGACATCACCTAAAGAAGGGTGATGTCTTTTTTATGTCAAATATTGGGTCTTATTTCACTGTTAAAATATATAAATAAGTGAGATAATTGAATTGAAAGAAAATTCAATCAGGAGGGTTTTAACTATGAGAGCAGCAGTATTTTATAATGCACAGGATATTCGCGTAGAAGACATCGATGTAGCAAAGGTTTCAGACAACCAGGTAAAAGTTAAAGTTGCGTGGGCTGGAATATGCGGTAGTGATTTACATGAGTATAATGCAGGTCCGATTTTTATCCCTAAAGACGAAGAGTCTCCGTTAACTGGAAGAAAAGCACCCCTTACTATGGGACATGAATTTTCAGGTGTAATTGAAGAAACAGGTTCAAATGTAGAAGGATTAAAAGCGGGAGATAAAGTAACGATTAACCCGTTGATAACAGGTAAAGTTCATGAAAAAACATTAGTAGATATGTACAAAGGGTTTACATTTGTAGGTCTGGGAAGTGACGGCGGTTTTGCTGATTATGTTGTAGTGAATAAGGAAAACATAGTTAAATTAAAAGACGACACTTCGCTGGAGCTTGGAGCTTTGGTTGAACCGACTGCTGTGGCATTGCAGGCAATCAGAGAGTCAGAAATGAAATTCAGTGATTCAGTTGCAGTATTTGGTGCAGGTCCTATTGGGCTTCTTACAGTTATTGCAGCCCGTGCAGCCGGAGCAAAAGATATTATTGTATTTGATTTAAGCGATACCCGTCTTGAAAAAGCAAAAGAAGTCGGAGCAACTTATATTGTGAACTCAGGTAATGAAGACCCAGTAGAATTTGTGAAAAAACATTATCCGGATGGTGTAGACAGAACATTTGAAGTAGCAGGTGTACCTATTACTCTTAATCAGGCAATAGCTGTCACACGAGCACGCGGAATGGTTACAATAGTTTCGATATTTGAGAAAGCTATGGAATTTAATCCTATGCTGTTAACATCAAGCGGTGTGAGAATTGCATCCACACTTGCGTATGAACCGGATATCTTTGAAGCGACTGTGAAAATGATGGAAAGTGGTCAGATTAATCCTTTTCCGGTTATCACGGATCATATTGAACTTGAAGATATTGTAGAAAAAGGATTTGAAGCATTAATTAACGATAAGAGCCAAGCTAAGATATTAGTTAAATTGAGCGGAGATAAGTAAATAATTTAAGATGCAGTCTATTCGAGAAATCGGATAGGCTGTATTTTAAAATATTATGGGAGAGCACTCATGTATACTAGCGTAAATAAATTTGAAGATACTAAAAACAGAATCAGGAATTTGATAGCAAATAATTTGTATAGAGAAGTAACTTCACAATCAAAGTTCAATGTCTCAGGTATTTATATAATGTATGTAGATCAATGTGAAAGTAAAGATATTATTCCTATTTATATCGGTAAATCTAACAATATTCAAAAGCGGTACAAAAACCATTATACAGAGTTACTTTCTTTAAATAGATTGTCCTATGAAGAGTATGAAAAATATTTTTTCGGTAGAAATAACTCTTTTTTTGAAGGGAGTTTTAAAACTTCTAAAATTTTCAAATATATGATAGAGCATAAATGCAGTTTGAACGATTTTCATATGATTATAATAGACGAGGTAGAAGAAGAATTACTCAATGAAAAAGAACAACATTATTTCTCTGAATACTTGCCATCTATATTTGGTTTTAATCAGTTAAATACGCTCTTAAGCGGTTTTGAAATAAGATATAAAAAACGAGAAAAATTAAGTAACCAGAAAATAATAGAATTCCTAAAAATAATTAATGAAGATTTATATAATATTGAAGAATATTATCATTTTGGATTTACCAGATTTAATTTTGAGCATTCAATGCTAAGAAGTTTAGAATTTTTAAAAGAGAAATCAGAATTTATTAGTGCTGAAGTTATAATGAAATTAAAAGAGACAGAAGACAATTTAGAAAAAATGTTAAAAAAGTATATTCCAGATTTTGAAAAAAATAAAGAAATCGATAGAGATATTTCAATTAAATATAAAGACTTTATTGAAAAGAAGGACAAACTTGAAGAGAGTAAAATTGTTTTTTCTGATAAAACTAAGAAAGTTTTAAGGAAATATAGAATTTACAGCGAGAAGGCTAAGAATAATTTTATGAATGGGATTTATAAAGAAAATATTAATAGGAAAAAAGCATTCTTGGAATATTTACAGAAAAGAGAAATAGAAATTGACTTCTATGATTTACTGAAAGAGGAAATTATAGAATATTTAGAGGCTTATAAAGAAGTAATAGAATTAAAAGAAATATATGAAAAAGCTCCTAGAGTAGATGATAGGAAATATCGTCAGGAGCGTTATAAATTAATCTTTCCAACAACCTATTTTGATTCGTTTCCATTAAAAGATAATAATCAAAATAGTAAAATGCTTAGCAACTATGACTTTTATTTAAACAATACATGCCATATAAAGATATATTTATCTAGTAATAATCGGCTCACTGGTGATATTGAAAAATTATTATTTATTTTCAGAGTAGACTATACCTATTATGACGAAAACAATGATAAGAAAGAATACAAAAAGTATATTGAAAATGAAATTACATTAGATGCTCTTAAAGGAAATATGTATATATGTCCTGATTTTTACAATTTAATGGTCGTAAGACGAGATAGATTTAAAGTAACTCGATTGGTTGAAAACAGATGGGATAACACATTCATTTCTATTCTTTCAGAATTCAAACATGGTTTAAATGATTACTCAATACAAGGACAAGAACTGCATAAATTAGGGAATGTTTTGGAGCATATTCAAAGTATAGTAAATGATAATACGAGGTATGATGTCAGAGCGACTGAATCGTTTCCAACTCTTAGTATAGGAGTAAGAGCAGATGTGTCTGATTTTAATACCTTTATTGAAAAATTAGTGAGCAATAAGTTACCGAAATTAAAGAAAACAGGAAAGACATTCTTTTAGAAGTTTTTTCTTAGATTATTAACAAGATTTTTAGGGTAAATAAATTAAAAGGAGAGTGGATATCAATATGAGTAAATCTGTATTAATTATGGTTACAAATGCTGACACAATCGCAGGCAACAAGAGTAAACCAACAGGTGTGTGGCTGTCTGAAGCAGCTGAGCCGTATATTGCATTTCAGGGTGCAGGATTCAAAGTTGATATAGCATCACCTAAAGGCGGTGCAGTACCTATCGATCCAAATTCAGTGGAGAATGGAAACGATGATGAGAAATTTACTGAAGTGACTAAACTGCTTCAGGACACACCGCGTATAGGAGATCTCGTTTATGAAAATTACGATGCGATATTTCTAGCAGGCGGACACGGCGCGATGTTCGATTTCCCGGGAGACGCGGACATTCAAAATATTATGGCTTACTTTAAAGATAATGGAAGAATTATCAGCGCAGTATGTCACGGCCCGGCAGCATTTGCCGATGCAAAAACTAAGGATGGTAAATATTTAGTAGATGGTATTAAAATGACTGCATTTACAAATGCCGAAGAAGATTCAATGAATCTGTCAGAAGATATGCCGTTTATGCTGCAGACTAAACTTGAAGACAACGGCGCTGGTTTTGTAAAAGGTGAAGCAGGCGCAGAAAATGTCGTTTCAAGCGGCAGCTTTATTACTGGACAGAACCCGGCTTCCGCACAGGGTGTTGCCGATGCAGTGATTAACAGATTAAAATAATATAAGATGATTTTGACGGTACCTGTTATTGAGGTGCCGTTTTTTTATTGACAAATCAACATAAAAATAACCCGGAAACATAAGTCTCCAGGTCATCCATTAAAGTATTATGCGGCAGCTTCTTTATTTTTCATCTTATTTACAGTAAGCATGATTGCAATTAGAATCACGATACATAAAATGTTTTTCGAGAATAATGGCAGAGCTGACATATTTACAAGTATTCCGACACCTAGTGCGATTACACCGTATATTGGGAATTTACCTGCAAATTGTGCGAGAACTGCACCAAATATTGCCGGCAGTACGAACGGGAATACTTCCTGTACACTTTCCGGAATAATTGTTAACAGCCATAATCCTGCTAATATCACCGGTATAAGTATAATTTTGTTGACCAGTGATGCTGCACTGATTCCGAGTGTTCCAATGATTTCACCTTCGTCAGTTCCCGGTTTTACTCCAACTGCTTCCTGACATGATGCAACTGCCGGGAGACACATATTTGATATGTTTCCTGTAAAGAAGGCTACATATGTCCCGGATACGCCGAGTACAGGGAAGTACATAATTGGTTCTAAAAACCAGACGATTGCAACGACTGCTGCATATGCTAAAAAGCTGTTAATAATTAATGAAAATCCGGGATGGAATCCCATTACAAATGAAATATACAGCGGCATTGCAAATGATATTAAAATACCTAATCCTATTGTGATACGGCCCCATTTATGAGAGGCTGCTCTAAATTCCTGCATAAAAACCCCTCCGTTTTATATAAAGAAATAAACTGCGAATAAGCTGATCAGTATAGAAAAACCCAATGACCATTCTTTCAGCCAGTTAATTCCTTTTTTATTTGCTATATAATTAAATGTCAGTGACGAAATTACCGCCACAATTGCCGTGAAAAGATAAGGTGCGCCTTTTATCATTTCAGCACCGGTTAATGAACCGAATACCGCAATCATTGCACCGCTTGCAACAATCCCCATTAAGAATTCACCTTTTGGTCTTGCTGTTAGTTTAGTTTGGATTTTACTTAAATACGGCGTTGCAAAGAATGTGAAGATCATCCAGCCGGCACCGCCGATACATAATGTCCAGACAACAAGGTTAAATATTTCAGGAGTAAAACCTTCTCCTGCTAAAGTGGCCCCTGCTGATTGTGCCGACAGCTGTGCACCCATACTTTCAATCGGTGCAGAACCGATTACCCCAATTCTCATCATAGTGAGCGGGTTACCGATTAATGAAATCAGCGATACCGCCACAATGATAATTCCAATGGACGGTCCGATCGCAGTAATACTGCCTGTTTTAATCGCACGTTTAATGTTCGTCTCACTTATACCTACATCTCTTGCTGCTTTTTTTGATAATGATAAAAATTTAAATGCCTGAAAAATAACCAGCACCAATATCGCGGACGCAAAAATCCAGACGATAGGCGAGTTGGCAAACTCCATTCCTGTCATGTAATAAACCCCTTTGTTTATATCTTTAATTTTAAATTACATTAATTTTCAAGCCGTCCGAGAACAACGTCACCTAAAGTTTTAGCGCTGATCAGAAGAGAATCTTCATGAACTTCAAACTTAGGATGATGGTTTGGATATGGATTTTCTACACCTTCAGGTTTCGAACCAACGTGTATGAATGTTCCAGGTATTTTTTGTGTATAGTATGCAAAGTCCTCAGATCCGCTTGAAGGTTTAGGATGAGCAATTTCAGTAATATATGTACCGACACTTTTTTCTAGAATATCTTCCACATACTGAGTTTCCTGCGGGTGGTTGTATGCAACCGGATAGTCGTAAACATAGTCCAGATTACATTCAACATCGAATGAGCTTTCAATACCTTTAGCAATTTTCTTCATTGCTTCATGAGCAGGTACTTTGTTGTTTTCGTCCAGATAACGAACTGTCCCGCGTAATGTCACTTTATCCTGTATAACATTGTAGCCGCCCGGTGCATCAAACGCAGTGACAGAAACAACAACTGAATCCATCGGATCCATACGGCGCGACACGATTGTCTGTGCTTCCGCTACAAAATACGCACCGGCAACAAGTGCATCGTGTGTCGTATGAGGCATTGCACCATGTCCGCCTGATCCTTGTATAGTTAAATCAAAGTTTGAGCGGCCGGCCATTGAATTTCCGGATATTAAACCAACTTCGCCAACATCGAGCATAGGGAAAATATGAATACCGTAAACTTCATCGAGGTCATCCAGTATTCCTGACTCAACAATACTCTTCGCACCGCCCGGCGGTACTTCTTCAGCATGCTGATGGATAAGTTTGATTGTGCCGTTCCAGTCATCTTTCAGTTCAATCAGTGCTTCACCCAAGTGGAGCAGGTAAGCGGTATGTACATCGTGTCCGCAGGCATGCATGACACCGTCATTTTTAGATTTGAAAGGCACGTCGGCTTCCTCCTGAATAGGCAGTGCATCAAAGTCTGCACGGAGACCGATTGTCTTCCCGGGAGCATTGCCTTTTATCTCAACGATAATCCCGAAACCGTTTCCAACATTTGCCGTGACTTTAACATCCTTATCCTGATAAAAGTCTTCGATAAACTTCGCTGTGTTTTCCTCTTTAAATGAAAGTTCCGGATTGGCGTGTAAATGCCTCCTTGTCTCAATCATCTGCTGTTCTTTTGATTCCAGTTTACTAAAAAGCTTTTCTTTTAAACTCAATTTAAATCCCCCTTTATATATATGGACTAATTCTAGCATTGTTAAAATGAACTGACAAATAATTTAATATATTCTGAAATATATATTTAAAAGGTCTTTTGTGACAGAAATATGTACATTTTCGTTTATATGAGAAAATTTTAGGGAAAGTGAAATTATATAATAAGAGTTATTTTACTAATTCTAAGGAGAGGATATTTATCAGATATCTATTGCTGTTATTTGCAAGTTTCTTATTTCTGGCAGGATGCGGATCCAATAACACAGAGGAACCAGCGGATGATAACACAGAAGAAGTAGAAGAAACAGAAGACGACGGTTCAGATGCTTCTGTAGAGGACAAAGAAGGTACAGGCTCTGATGAAGAAGCGGAAACTGATACAGAAGGTACAGACAGTGAAAGTGATACATCGGATGAAGAGTCAACTGAGGAAACTGAAGATACTACAGGAGAAGACAGAGGTTCAGAGGATTCAGACAGAGATGATGAAGCGGAGACTGAAACGGAAGAATCAGAGTCTGAGGACGGAACAGAAGAAGATGATTCATCAGACAGTTCATCTTCGATAACTGATTCTGCTTCCGCTGACAGCACTGAATCAGAATCAAGAGATATTAACTTTGATGTAACTGAAGAACCGTTGACAGGTCTTGACGGTAGTGAAATGACTTCAATGTTCGAGATGAACTCAGGACTTGGAGAACAGTTGAGTAATGCTGAAGAATCAGATGCATCTCTTGAGGAAGTATTAATGCCAAAAGAGGATGTATCAACTTATTACGCGGAAACTTTTATGGTCATTCACGTATTCACAGGTGAATCTGAAGAACCGGCAGACAGTGATATGGCCGGACTGACTGCTGAAATTGATGAAGGCGATGCGTTTGAAGTATTCTCCGGAATGTTTGATCCCGCCCAAAGTGCGGTTGTCCCATACGCTTATGCGAATACCGATTCACTATTTGTCTATGAAAACAGTATGTGGAATGACTATACAGGACAGGCTGATCCAGAGGAAATCTATTATGGTTCATATTCAAACTTGTACGATGCATTCGTTGAAAGTGCTGACGTTATGAATGTGTCAGAAGATGATGAAAATTATTACCTCCATAACATCGGTTCAGAAGATGTATTACATGATACGTTCGGCACATTATTCAGTGTCGAATTTACAAATGCTGATCTGGAACAGCAGCAAAATGGTGTGGTAGGTGTAGTCGATAAAGAAACGAATGAACTGTCTCAGGTGGGGTATGTATCAACCGCCCCTGGTGTTGTTGAAGGTGAAAGACTTCATATTGAGGTGTCATCAAATCTTGAAGACTACGGTGAATATGATGAGAGTGGAATTACAGTGCCTGAAGGTATTTATGAGTAAACTCATCAACTTGTAATTTTACAAAATACGAAAAAGATGATATAATTTAAGTATTCAAAAATTCACTGATCATGTTAAACACCGATCCCGTAATCTAATGCCATAGATTACGGGATTTTTTGGTGTTGGCAAAGTCACCTAGTTATTCTTCATCCTTATTATTATGCCAATGATTAAATAAGGATATAATAACACCGGCAATTATTGGTGCTATCAGAAGTTCAAAAATTTCACCCATCATGTTGTCACCTCCTTCAATGCTACAGGCAGTGAAGTAAACCAGGTGACTTGAATTTATCGTAGCACGATATTGCAGTTCTTAATAATCTTTAAATAATCCAAGATTCTACGAAATCTCCACTTCTGATATACAATTTTCCACTAATGTACTATTTTCAAATCAATCTTTCTAAAATTGAGCGAATTTACATACAAATTTTAAATTTATGCGATTTTACAACAATTTATCAACAGCTTATATTGTGATTATCACAAGCTGGAGGTTAAATATGTCTCTTATCATAGTAATGGGCGGACTGCTTGCATCATTCCTTTACGCGTTGACTCAGACAGACAGTATTTCCTTTTTAACGAGAAGAAGCCGTTGTGATTCGTGTTCAAAAAATTTAAAAGTCACAGACTTAATTCCAGTGATCAGCTATTTAAAAAATCACGGACGCTGCAGCCATTGCCGCACGTCCATTTCAATCAATTATTTAATTGTTGAAGTAGTGACGATTCTGCTGTTTGTTCTGCCGCTTATCGTTCCCCTCGGTTACGACAATATGCTTCTGTATTATTTGCTCGTCAGTATACTCATTCCATTATCCATTTACGATTTTGAAACGCTGCTGATCCCGACACATATGCTGATCTTACTTTTCGTCTGCGGTTTATATTTAACCGGTCTAGAGTATATGGATATCCGTCTTGATTTCCTGACAGTCGTTGTTCTCCATATATTCTATATGCTTTTCAAAGATAAAATCGGTTACGGAGATATACAGCTTTTTTCAGTTTTAACCATGATTACACCATTTGATTTTTTCATTTTCACATTTCTATTTACTTATATTATCGGCGGCATTGCTGTCATAGTTTTAGATCTGTTCCAAACTTCTCGCATTACGAAAGTTCCATTAGTACCATTTATCGCTGCAAGTTTAATAACGACATTTTATCTGTACTCTGATTTTATCGATATTTACTATGGAGGGTTTTAATGACTGGTGAACTGCTTATAAGAGAAATGCATGATTCCGATAAACCCCGGGAACGGTTAATGAATTACGGACCGGATAAATTAACGAATCAGGAACTGCTGGCCATATTAATCAATACAGGTAACCGTAATGAATCAAGCATCAGTCTGGCGAGTAAAATCTTAAGAGATTTACAGTCCATAAGAGAACTGCGTGATGTGACTTATGAAGAACTGACTGCAATTAATGGTATTGGCAAGGCGAAGGCTATTACGATACTCGCGTTTATAGAACTTGCTGTCAGGATGCATACGCATTCAAGAGAAGAGGATAAATACATTCGCTCACCAAAAGACGTGACGGATATATTAATGGAGAAAGTCAGATATTATAATCAGGAGCATTTTATCGTGTTGTATTTAACGACGAAAAATATGGTGATAGAGGAGAAAACATTGTTCATTGGTTCTCTTAATACCAGTATTGTCCATCCAAGAGAAATCTTCAGGGAAGCCGTTAAACGCAGTGCCGCCGCTTTTGTCTGTGTCCATAATCATCCGAGTGGTGATCCGTTAAACATAGTATCCTAAACTAGAGTACTCTAAGTACTCGAAGTTTAGGATTTTTTAATTACAGTGCTTTAACTATTAAATATATAAGGGTATTATTAATAGTAGTTAAAGTATTTAAAGGTGGTGGAAAGATGAAGGTTCAGAAAGTAATTGTGGAGGAAAAATCATATCCGTTATACATACTGCTAGATAAAGAATTTGAAGTGATAGAACCGGTTAAGCGATTTATAAAGTACTTGGATAATACGGGCAAAGCTCCAAATACCATTAAAACATATTGTTATCATCTCAAGCTGTTTTATGAATTTATGAGCCAAAGTAGAATCGAATTAGGAGATTTACAATTTGAGGATTTAGCAAACTTTGTAGGATGGTTAAGAAATCCAGCAGGGCATTTAAAGGTAATAGATATACAACCAAAGAAGGCTAAAAGAGAGGAAACATCAGTTAATTCCATACTTAACGCTGTAACTAGTTTCTTAGAGTATTTAAATCGCACAGAAAATTTTAAAGCTATAGATATGTCTAAAGAAGCAAGAGGAAGAAACTTTAAGGGGTTTCTTCACCATATTTCTAAAGGTAGATCCTATAAAAAAAATATTTTAAAGCTTAGGGTCAAAAAGAAACTTGTACAAGTATTAGAACATGGACAAGTCAAAGCAATAATTGAGGCATGTCATACCAAAAGAGATAAGTTACTTATTATGCTTATGTATGAAGGGGGACTTCGGATAGGAGAAGCATTATCCCTTCGTATTGAAGATATTTCAACATGGGATAACCAGATTAACATCAGGCCAAGAGATCATAATGAAAATGGAGCTTATATTAAACTTAAAAAAGAAAGAACTATTGATGTAAGTAAGGAATTAATGGCATTATATACCGATTACTTAGTACATGAATATGGGGAAGATTTAGATCATGATTATATATTTATTAATCTTAAAGATTCTTATTTTGGCCACCCTCTAAAATATCAAAGTGTATTAGACTTAATAAGAAGACTAGGAAAACGGACAGGGATTACTTTCACTGCCCATATATTACGTCATACGCATGCCACAGAGCTTATTAGAAGTGGATGGGATGCTGCATATGTACAAAAAAGATTAGGGCATGCCCATGTACAAACAACACTTGATACGTATGTTCATCTTTCTGATCAAGATATGAAGAATGAATATAAAAAGTATCTTCAAGGGAGAGAAACATGACAATGAAATTTCCAAGTGTAGCAACTAATCGAAAGCTTATCGCTAGTACAGAGATTAATAAAAAAATAGCTAATATGACAAGTGTTTTAAAAGGTTATTGGGCAGCAGATAGATGGGATATAAGAATTTGTCCGCATCCTAGTGCAATTGAGTTAAGTAAGAATCCGTCACTAAGAAATCGTTGGGTAAATTTCGATAAGGTGGAAAATGTCTGGTTGAAAACAGAATTAAAATATTTTTATTACCTTCACTTGAATAATGGAGCTTGGAATGCAAAATCCGTTTGGATTAGAAAGGGAACAGTGATAAGCCGGATGATGGGATTTTTAAATTTAAAATATCCTAATATTACATCGATAACCGAAGTGCCTATAAAAAAAGCTTTGACAGAATACCGGACCTACTTAACAGAACAAAAAGTAAAAACTACGACTACTAATTACAAACTTGATGTAAATCAGCAGAAAGTTACTGTACATGCGAATTCCTATTACGTTACTCATCTTAAGCAGTTTATGGAATTCTATGAGGACTTCTATTTTGATGGGGAAGAATGGGAAAAAGATGTTTGGAATCGAAGAAAATTATCATTACCGGAAGATAAGGTAAACCCAACATCCTACGAATATACGATCAACTTTAAGGGTTTTAAGAATAATTATTTTAAAGAAATAGTTAAGCGATATTGTAAACTAATGTTAAACACAGCTAGCTTTTCTCACGTAGTAGATATAGCTTCAAAATTAAAAGAATTTTTTAATTTCATGAACAAAAATTGTGAAGGTATACAAAGGATTCATCAATTAACTAGAAATGAAATTGAGCAATATTTTAATTATATTAATTTAAAAGGTTTAAAACCCAGTACTGTAACTGGACGAATATCTACTTTAGACGTTTTTTTTACTACAATTCAAAGATATGACTGGAAGGATACACCTTCTAAGATCCTTATCTTTCAAGAAGATTACCCTAAAGTGCCGAAGGCACTACCACGTTATATTGATGAACATATACTTGAACAATTAAATGGGAAATTAGATAAATTGGAACCTTATATTGCTACAATGGTTATGGTACTTCAAGAATGCGGGATGCGTATCAGTGAACTTTGTACATTGAAAAAAGGGAGCGTCATAACCGATAAAGAAGGGGATTGCTTTTTAAAGTATTATCAGTGGAAAATGAAGAAAGAGCATATCATTCCTATTTCTAAAGAAATTGCTGCATTGATATTAGTTCAAGAGCAAAGGGTGGCTGATGAACTCGATGATGGATGTGTATATGTGTTTCCCCGAAAAGATTGCTCACCATTGAAACAAGATACCTTTAGGGTTAAATTAAATGAACTAGCTTATGAAGAAAAGATAACGGACAGCAACGGAGAAATTTTTCGTTTTCATGCTCATGCCTTTCGGCATACAGTTGGCACTAGAATGATAAATAACGGAGTGCCACAACATATTGTCCAGAAGTTCTTGGGTCACGAATCACCGGAAATGACGGCAAGATATGCACATATTTTTGATGAAACCCTAAAGAAGGAATTTACGAAATTTAAGGAAACCTTAGTAACGAATAACGGTAGCATTCTGGATTTAAGTGAGGAAAATACTGAAGCTGACAATACAGATCTTCAATGGTTTAAAAAGAATATCAATGCACAGGCACTTCCTAATGGCTATTGTCGGTTACCAGTAATTGCAGGACCATGTCCTCACGCAAATGCATGTTTAGATTGTACGAATTTCTGTACAAGTAAACAATTTCTTACTGAACATGAAGAGCACTTAGAGCGAACTAAAGAAATACTAAATAGGGCTAAACAAAACCAATGGCAGCGTCAGGTTGAAACCAATGAACGTGTTAAAAATAGATTAGAACAGATTATTCATTCGTTAAAGGAGACGAATTAAAATGATTAGAAAAGGTAACACAACTGCCATAGTTCAGCTAGCTAAAGACAAGTCGGAGAAAACAAGAATTAGGGTTGAAAAGACAATTTCAGAGATGGCATTGAAAGAAGAGAAGATTAATTTTAATTCCGTTGCACAAAAAGCAAATGTTTCAAAGTCATGGCTTTACAAACAAAAAGATATTAGAACTAGAGTGGAGACATTAAGAGGGATGCAGATAAGTGAGTTAACCCCCCGTAAACCTAGTAAAAGCCCTCGTTCAGAGGACGTATTAATAAAAACCTTAAAAAGCCGTATAAAGGCGTTAGAAGAAGAGAATGAACGGTTAAAGGATCAAGTTCAAAAATTACATGGCAAGCTGTTTTAGCAGATTTGTGTTTCTTGGAATTTATTGGGCACTTTGAATTGGCTACCTAAAATGAAATCGCTAAAACCTTCAATAACTTCAATAGCCCATTTCCCTAAATGTGTTAAGGGGAAATGGGCTTTCTTCTAGTATTGTTGGCATGATCGCAGAAGTGTTTTATGCTCTTAAATAATACTTTTTAATATATTGCAAATACTCATTAGCACTTTTCTGTATCTCTTCGCCCTTCATATCCGAATTAGCACCGTAAAGTACAAACTCTGGTACATATTCAGCATGAATCTATGCACATAAAGATTTGAATGGTGTTAACATCTGGGTTAATGTATGCTTGTTTTTACCCATACTTGTAAATTCACCTTTTTTTACGCCAGCTGATATAGCTAATCCTAATTTTCGATTATAAAATATTCTTTTACCCTTTGATCCGTAAGCCCATCCATATATAATCACTTCATCGATCCATTTTTTTAATAATGAAGGAGAACTATACCAATATAATGGAAATTGAAAAATAATATTATCATGATTTTCAACTAATTCCTGCTCTCTTTTTACATTTATAATAAAATCAGGATACTCTCTATAAAGATCATGAATGGTAATTTCGTTTGAATAAGACGCTGCTTTTTCTACCCAAACTTTATTGATTCGAGAATTTGGCATATCTGGGTGAGAAACGATCACCAATGTTTTCATTGTTTCATCCTTAACATACTCAACTTTCGCACCAATAAAACAGTGTACGAAAGTTGAGTTACTTAAAAGTATTCTATTCTAAGAAATTCAAATTTGCGTGATTCCTAAGCTATTTATTTACAGCTTAAACTATAGAAGATGAACTAAACAATAACTAATCTTTACATAACTAAGTTATTACCCACGCTTTTTTAAACCTAATCCAGCTATTAAGGCAATGAGTATTGCCCCTGTAGCTGCAAGGAACGCATCTGAGTAGGACATAGCGTCCAATATATATAATGGATTTATCGGCTCAGTAGCATCACGTCGAGCGGATAATAATGCTCCAATCATACCTGCTCCAGTTCCTGCTCCAAGGTACAAAGCACCTTGGAAAATCCCCATTCCGACACCAACCTTGTCTGCATCGAGTGCACTTACTGCGGCGTTATTTGCGGGAGAATTCGTGAATGCAAAAGCAATCCCTACTCCGAGGACCCCCACGGAAACTAACAGAGGTGAAGCACCAGATGCATAGGTGGACAAGAATAAGGTAGACAGCCCCATCAGAGTCATCCCAGTAATTATCAGACGTTTATCCCCAAATCGATCAGAAAGACGGCCAACGAAGGGAGATAAGATTGCAACAGCCACACCACCTGGCAACAATATCATTCCAGCCTGTCCAGAAGAGAGTCCATTCACCTCAACGACTAGTAATGGGACGAACACAAGAACAGCGAAATAAGCAAACATCGAAAAAAATGCAATTATGACCGTATTGACATAATCCTTGTTATTGAACAGGACAGGTGGTACAAATGGATTTTCTGCGGTAACAATTCTCCAAATAAATCCCACCAAAGCTACAACAGAACCAATTAGGCTAGTTAACGATGAGAACGAAGAAAAACCAGAAGTTTCTCCTTGAGTGATGCCAAAAAGGAGTAATCCTACTGTGAGGCCGAGGAATAAACCAC
The DNA here is from genome assembly GCA_947631305.1 of uncultured Jeotgalicoccus sp. GTDB lineage: Bacteria > Bacillota > Bacilli > Staphylococcales > Salinicoccaceae > Jeotgalicoccus. The sequence continues at coordinate 2,979 of CANRKV010000012.1, read as the reverse complement.
CAATGAAATCAAAGTTCTTATTGCTTCCTACGGATTCTGCCGGTTTAATTGTCGGTAACGCGTAGTAGGCACCAATAACAATCATAATGGCTAACAAAAATGTGAACCAAAACAAGGCATTCCACCCTAAATATTGACCAACTACTCCACCAAATATTGGACCAGCAGCAGTTCCAACACCAATACTTCCTGCGATAATTCCCAAAGCTCCCCCACGTTTTCCTTGTGGGAAAACCTTCGAAATTGCAATGACTGATAGAACTGGAATTGCGGACATCCCAGCACCCTGAACCATTCTTCCCAAAACCAACAATGGGAGGTTCGGGGCAATTGCACATAAAAGACTACCACTTGCCAGAATCATAATGGCAAAGATATATAGCTTTCGTAACTCAAAAAAGTCTGAGATTCGACCATAAATCGGAACTCCAATCGCAAGAACAAGTGCAATACCACTAACTATCCAACTCACTTGAGATTTCGAAGCTTCTAAATCTTTGCTTATTAGTGGAAGTACGGGATTGACTAAATCAACCGTAATTGCAGCTACAAGTACAGATAGGGAGAGTACCATCATTAAAAGCCTAGTAGAACCCCTTTTTTCAGATTGAATCATTTCTTTAGATTTACTATCCTTTTTCATTTTATTTCCTCCTAAAATATATTGTGATTTTAGGAGGCTAAATCCACTGCTTTCACCATAAACCTCACCTCATATCTATTTATATTGTAAAACCAAATCAACGAACTCACCATATTTCTACAGCATGATTAAAGATTCGGTTCTCCAAACTAACTGAACTGATCAAACAAAAAAAAGGCACCAGTTTAACAACCGGTGCCTAATCATTCGTATGCATTTTTACAAATGCAATAGATTCATAAATTTTTGCCCATTATATAAAAGGAGGCAAAAAGTTTTCCGGTAGTGTTTCCATTTTTTGTTTTTGTGAAAAAGGACATACTGATCCCGTTGTACCTAAATCCCCTGAAACTTTTACATGCTTTCTAAACTCGACATTAATGAAATCAATTCCCATTACTTTTTGCCTCCTTTCTCATATTGTGATAATAACACAATAATAATTGATGAAAAAGAAATAATCAACCCTACTTTTTTGAAAACCAATTTAAAGCTTTACTACTTTTACTTACATAATAAAGGCAGGTGCAGTATAAACTTTTTTAAATAGGTCTTCTTTAACGAGCAGGTAGCGTCAGTTAAAGTAGATAATTTAAGATCGAAATCATATTATAGATATTCCGAAATTGGGCGTGATTGTTGCAGGTCAAAAGCTTAATTCCTCGATAAAATAAAAAGGAATTAGTTTTTTTATTTGTGGTACATTCTTCTGACCGTAATCAATTGTCATCTAATAATTACATTGTATTTTTTCATTTGATTTAACACGTTAAATATATGTTCTTAAAGTAAAAACATTGATGTTAATGGATTTTTAGTAATTTACTCTTGATAAGATCCGACACCATCACAGGAAGATATCGAAGTGACAAAACGACTGCGTGAATGCGGAGAGTTAATCGGTGTTGATTTTCTGGACCACATTATTATTGGTGATGGTAAGTACGTTTCATTAAAAGAAATGAATTATATATGATGGAGGCTGATGTATGGGGCTGGATATGTATTTATTATTAGAAGATATTGAAACGGGAGAGATAATCGAATACAGCTACTACCGAAAATTTAATGCGCTGCAAGGGTATTTCGAAGCAAATTACAACATTTCAAACCCCGGAAAAATCCTTTTAAAGGAGGACATGATTTCAGATTTATACATAAGGCTGAATGAAATCCGCTATTCTCCGGAAAAAGCGAATCTGCTGCTGCCGTCATATCCGGGACCGTTTTTTGGTACATATGAATACGACAGGCTGTATCATTCATATGTGAATCAGGCAGCAATAGATTTTTATCATGCAAAGTTCATCGATTACGGAAAATATAAATTATATTATGCGTCAGACTGGTAGTGTCTTAATCATAAATAATATTTTTACCCTGCTTTTTCAGCTCCTCTAATGAAGTGAGCATGTGATTAATTTGTTCTTCTGTATGTCTGTCCCACGAACCCAGTTCGGCAACAATTTTAAGAGGTGATTGCGAACGGTAAGAACGCGTTGGATTACCAGGGAATCTCTTGTCCGTTAAGTTCGGATCGTTTTCAAACTCATCTGTTGGTTCGATAATGTAAATTCTTTCTTTATTATTAGATGATGCAAGTTCAGCACCCCATTTAGCAGCTTCCAATGTAGCAGTGAAGTAAATATAATTGGATTTCTTATTCTGAAAGTTAGATTGATAATTCGGTTCCAGAAAGTCACCAACTTTTAATGCTGCTTTTGTGCCGTGGAAAAAGGGGCCGTTATCTAATACTTCTTTGTTATGAGTCATTACTGCATGCTCCTCACATAATGAATTGATAGTTACCAGTATAATCGATACATAAGAAAAATTGCAGTCTGTTCTCATTAGGAATATACCTGTATAATAATAGTAAAGAGATTGCTTCAGAATTTCCCGAGCTGGTTCTGAAGAAACAGAACGCTTCGAAACACCTGAATAATATATTGAAAGACTCCATTCTGAATTTATCAGAATGGAGTCTTTTTTGACTCACCATTTCTATAGCATTATTATTTATTTCTTTAAAGTATTCCTCATATTTTACATCTATGGAAAAAATAATTTTCCAACATTATTTTTAGTAATTGCTTATGAAAACATCCTTCAAAATAAGAAAACGGAATTAATTGTATTGTTATATACATTTCTGTTATATTAATAATGTAGTAATCGTCCCTAGTGGGACAATTTATGTCCCTATAAAAGAAAGGTGGTTGACCAATGTGGCAGAAATTGATTGATATCCAGAAAAGTATTGTGCCTGATATTTTATCCGACATGCTTAAACGCCTGGATATATTAAGCTGTATTGAAACAGAACAACCGATTGG